>NZ_LMFX01000024.1:0-58963 GCF_001426985.1 Caulobacter sp. Root1472
GGCGTGTGTCGTCATGGTGCGGAAAATAGGTCTTTGGCCTGGAGGGTCGATCCGCCGCGACCTAATCGGGGCGGTGAGTTCTGCTCATCATGGCTGGGACGGTGGCGTCGTGGCCAAGTCGCGAACCTCTGGCTTCCAAGCCTTGTCGAGGCGGCGTTGGGGCCGGCCCGACAAGGCTTGGGAAGGGGCGCGCTAGGCGAGCTGGGGCAAGCCGTCCAGCAGCTTGTCCAACGTGATCGGATAGTGGCGCACGCGCACGCCGGTGGCGTTATGGACGGCGTTGGCGATCGCGGCGGCGACCCCGCAGATCCCCAATTCCCCGACGCCCTTGGCCTTCATCGGCGAGGACATCGGATCCGTCTCCTCCAGGAAAATCACCTCCTGGTGCGGAATGTCGGCGTGCACGGGCACTTCGTATCCGGCCAAGTCGTGGTTGACGAAGAATCCCAGGCGCTTGTCGACGACCAGCTCTTCCATCAGGGCGCCGCCGGCTCCCATGGTCATGCCGCCGAGCACTTGGCTGCGGGCCGACTTGGGGTTCAAGATCCGTCCGGCCGCGCAGACCGCCAGCATCCGCCGGATGCGGATCTCGCCGGTGACCGCATCGACCCCGACCTCGACGAAGTGCGCGCCAAAGGTCGACACCTGATGAGTCTTGGCCAGGTCGCCATACTCCATCTTGTCCTCCGCGACCAAGCCGGCCTCGCGGGCGGCCTCCGCCAGGGGGCTGCTACGTGCGCCGGCGCTGACCTTGCCGTCGGAAAATTGCGCCAGGGCCGGGTCCAGCCCCAATTTCCGCGCCACCATTTCGCGCAGCTTGACGCAGGCGGCGTAGACGCCGGCGGTCGAGCTGTTGGCCCCCCATTGGCCGCCGGAGCCTGACGAGACCGGGAAAGCGGAGTCGCCCAGCTTCACGGCCACCCGATCGAGCGGCACGCCCATCACTTCGGCGGCGGTCTGGGCGATGATCGTGTAGCTGCCGGTGCCGATGTCGGTCATGTCGGTCTCGACCGTCACCAAACCGTCCTTGTCCAGCCGCACCCGCGCGGCCGACGTCATGGAGAGGTTGTTGCGGAAGGCGGCGGCCACGCCCATGCCGACCAGCCAGCGTCCATCTCGGGTCTGACCCGGCGCGCGGCGTTTGTCCCAGCCGAAGGTCTCAGCGCCGGTCCGCAGGCACTGGATCAACTGTCGTTGGGAGAAGGAGCGCTCGGGTTTTTCCGGATCGACCTGGGTGTCGTTGAGGATGCGCAGCTGGACGGGATCAAGGCCGAGCTTATCGGCCAGCTCGTCCATAGCCATCTCAAGGGCCATCAGGCCGGGCGCCTCGCCGGGCGCGCGCATGGCGTTGCCTTCGGGCAGGTCGAGCACCGCCAGGCGGGTCGTCAACAGGCGATTGGCGCCGGCATAGAGCAGGCGGGTCTGCTGCACGGCGTCCTCGGGGCCGCCGCCTGGCAGATCGCCTGACCAGTTCTCATGGCCGATGGCCGTGAGCATGCCCGCCTTGGTCGCGCCCAGGCGTATGCGCTGGATCGTGGCGGGTCGGTGGGTGGTGTTGTTGAAGATCAGGGGGCGGGTCAGGGCCAGCTTCACCGGGCGGCGGGCGGCGCGAGCGCCGAGCGCGGCCAGGATGGCGTCGGAGCGGACGAAAAGCTTGGCGCCGAACCCGCCGCCAATGAACGGCGACACCAGGCGCACGTTCGCCTGGGGAATGCCCAGCGTCCTGGCCACGTCGCCAGCGCTCCAGTTGATCATCTGGTTGGAGGTCCACAAGGTCAGCTTGTCGCCTTGCCAGATGGCGATCGAAGCATGCGGTTCCATCATCGCATGGCTCTGGTCGGGCGTGGCGTAGGTCTCGTCCAACTGCACGGGCGCGGTGGCGAAGGCGGCGGTGAAGTCGCCCACGACGGCGTCCGCGCCGCCCTTGGGTTTGGTCGCGCCCGCCTTGGCCTGAGCCAGGTCGAAGCGGCCCTCGGCGCGAACATAGTCGATCTTCACGAGCGCCGCGGCGGCGCGAGCCTGCTCGAAGGTCTCGGCCACCACGATCGCAACGGCTTGGTGATAGTGGTCGATCTCGGGGCCGCCGAGCAGTTTCGCGGTGTTGAAGTTGCCCTTGCCAAGCTTGCCGGCGTTGGCGGCGTCGACAATGGCCAGGACGCCCGGCGCGGCCAGAGCCCTGCTCTTGTCCATCGCGGCGATCCTGCCCTTGGCGATCGCCGCGCCGATCACGAAGCCGTAGGCGGGGTTGGCGGCGACATCGTGATGTTCATAGGCGTAGGTCGCCAGGCCGCTGGTCTTGTACGGACCGTCGATCCGGTCGGTGGACTTGCCGATGATCTTCAGCTGATCGATCGGATTGGTGGTGGCGGGCGTGTCGAACTTCATGGGCGTCAGGCTCGGGCTTGCGCCAGCGCCGCGCCGAGCGTGCGCTCGACCAACGTTAGCTTGAAGGCGTTGTCCGGCGTCGTCTTGGCGCCGGCGAGCAGGGCTTCGGAGACCGCCTTGGCACCCCGCGGCATCTGGCTTTCGGCCGCCTCGACCCGCCAGGGCCTATGGGCCACGCCGCCGAGCGCCACACGACCCGAGCCGTCTGGCTGGACGATCGTGGCCACCGAAACCAGAGCGAAGGCGTAGGACGCTCGGTCGCGGACCTTGTGATAGCCATGGGTCCCGCCGATGGGCCGGGGCAGGGTGACCGCCGTAATCAGTTCACCGGGAGCCAGGGCTGTCTCCAGGTGCGGGGTGCTGCCCGGCAGACGATGGAAGTCGGCCATCGCGATGGAGCGGGTCGCGCCGTCGGGCGCCACCGTCTCCACCGTGGCGTCCAGCACGCGCAAGGCGATGGCCATGTCGCTGGGATGGGTGGCGATGCAGGCGTCGCTGGTCCCGAGAACGGCCTGAGCGCGCGTCGCGCCCCCGATGGCCGAGCAGCCCGCGCCGGGATTGCGCTTATTGCACGGCATGTTGGTGTCGTAGAAATAAGGGCAACGGGTGCGCTGCAGGAGATTGCCCGCGGTCGTGGCCTTGTTGCGCAGTTGACCCGAAGCGCCCGCCAGCAAGGCTCGGCTCAGCACGCCATAGTCGCGGCGCACGCGCCGATCGGCGGCCATGTCGGTGTTGCGGACCAGGGCGCCGATCCGCAGGCCGCCGGCCGGGGTCGCTTCGATCTTGTCGAGCGCCAGGCCGTTGACGTCGATCAGATGTCCGGGCGTCTCGATCTGCAACTTCATCAGGTCGAGCAGGTTGGTGCCGCCGGCGATGAACTTGGCCCCCGGCGTGCGCGCGGCGATGGCGGCGGCGTCCTTGGGGGTGCGGGCCCGCTCGTAGCTGAAGGGCTTCATGCCGTCCTCTCCGACACTTCGCTGATCGCCTCGATGATGTTGGAATAGGCCCCGCAACGGCAGATGTTGCCGCTCATCCGCTCACGCAGTTCAGCCTCGGTGACCTTCAGGGAGGCGTTGAGGTCGGCGGTGACATGGCTTGGAACGCCGGCCTTGATTTCGTTGAGCACCGCGACCGCCGAGCAGATCTGGCCGGGGGTGCAGTAGCCGCATTGGTAGCCGTCGTGCTTGACGAAGGCGGCCTGCATCGGGTGCAGGCGGTCTGGCTGGCCCAGGCCCTCGATCGTGGTGACCTTGTCGCCCTCGTGCATCACCGCCAGCGAAAGGCAGGCGTTGATCCGCCGGCCTTCCACGATCACCGTGCAAGCGCCGCACTGGCCGTGATCGCACCCCTTCTTGGTTCCGGTGAGCTTGAGGTGTTCGCGCAAGGCGTCCAGCAGCGTCGTGCGGGTGTCGAGCTCCAGCGTCTGGCGCTTGCCGTTGATGTCGATCGAAACCCTGGCGAGGACCGGCGCGTCGGGGTTTGAGGCGGCGTTCGCGTTCAGGGGCGACGCTGACGCCGCGGCCGAGGCCGCGCCGACGACCATCAAGTCACGTCGGGAAATCGAGGGGAGGTCGGTGGGAGGCATGTGGCGTTCGGGTCCTCTTTGCCGACCCAAGAGCAGTCTCCCGGATGAGACGCTCAGCGGCAGGCTTGGGGAGAACGAGCCGGGCGCTCTCGCCGGGAGTCTAACGCTGCTGGCCGCCGGTGGTTAGGTGCGCGGAGGTTGACGACGCGATGAGGTAAATTCACCGTCGCGATCGCGCGAGGGTTCGCGCGCGGCCGATATCGAGCTTCCGGAACGCGCCGCGCGGCTAAAGGCCGAGGGGACGCATTTCGCGGATCAGCTCGATCAACAGCCGCAGGCCCACCGGAACGTGCCGGCGACTTGAGTAGTAGATGTGGAAGCCGGGCCCGGGCGTCATCCAATCCTCAAGCACGAGCCTGGCCTTGCCTTGCGCCACCAAGGGCGCGACGACGGCTTGCGGCGCGTACATGAGGCCGGCGCCGCCCACCATCAGGGACAGGATGAACCCCGACTCGTCGAGGACCAGGTTTCCCGGCGCGGTGATCAGGATCTCTTCGCCGCCACGTTCGAATTCCCAGCGATACATGCGCTCGTCGCCCAAGCGAAACCGCAGGCAACGATGCTGATGGAGGTCATCGGGATGCTCGGGCTCGCCGAACCGATCAAGATAGGTCGGCGAGCCCGCCACCACCCAGCGCAGGTCGGCCGAAAGGCGCTGGGTGATCATGTCCTCGGGCACGGTGCCGCCATAGCGTATGCCCGCGTCGAACCCGCCGTCGATCACGTCGATCATCTGATTGCTGACGGCGACGTCGACCTCGATATCGGGGTACCGATCAACGAAGGCGGGCAGGACAGGTGCGAGCAACAAGGTGGCCGCGTCGGTCGGCACGTTCAGCCTGATGCGACCGGAGGGTCCGTCCCGGAACCGGTTGAGGTCCTCCACGGCCTGTCCGATCTCTTCGAACGGCGAGCTGATCGCCGACTGCAATTGCTCGCCGGCGGCGGTCAAGGTCACGCTGCGGTTGGTGCGGTTGAGCAAGCGCACGCCTAGGCGGGACTCCAGACCCTTGATGGCGTGGCTTAGCGCCGATGCGCTGATCCCCAGCTCCAGCGCCGCGCGGCGAAAGCTCCGGTGCTTGGCGGTCACGAGGAAATACGAAAAGTCCGCCAAGTCTGAACGGCCAAACAGCATGGGGATTTTGACCTTTGTGGAATGGCTTGAAGGTCTTCCGCTGCGAGCTTCCCGTCCACGGCCATCGCGCGGGCCGTCAATGACCTCGGAAAGGTTCGCGACACCCGTGTGCGGACCGTAGGGCGCGCGCTCAGTAGGAGATGTTACGGGAAAATGGTCGTTTGGGTAATATCGGGGAGCAAGCGCCGCCTTAGGCAGGCGTGCGGCGCGGCGATTTCGAGAGTGACTTGGTTTGTTGGGGAAATTTTGGTGGATGCTGCAGGGATTGAACCTGCGACCCCCTCGGTGTGAACGAGGTGCTCTCCCGCTGAGCTAAGCATCCCAATCGCGTGCCCAAAACATGGACCTCGTCGCGAGAGGAGCGGCGTATAGCCCGGCTCCTCGGGACGCGCAAGAGGCGAAATTCCCTTACTGGCCTGCCAGTTGCCAAAACCAAGCGCCGCGCGCCGACGATCGGCCAGGACAGAAATTCGCGGCGTCTCGCGGCTGTGGGAGCGGTCATGATCGTTGCGCTCGGGCAACCGCCCTTCAGCTTTTTGGGGCGACTATTCGCTCCTTTTCGGGACGTTTCTGGGGAATATCTGGGGAGCAGATTCGCACCCCAAAAAGCGATCTACTGGCCTGGCTGAACCGGGGCAGGCTCTATCAGCCCCTTGGCGCGCAGCCACAGGTCCAGCAGGGCGGGCCAGGTTTGCAGCACCGCGCTCGCACCGCCCAGTCCAGCGCCGTGACGGCCCTCCGCGAACGCGTGGAATTCAGCTGGGACGCCATGATCGACGAGCGCCTGGTAGAACCTCGCGCTTCCCCCGACAGGAACCAGCTCGTCGTTGGTCGTATGGAAGATGAAGGTCGGCGGGGCCTGTGCGCTGACATGGGCCAGGGGGGCGAACCTGGCATATGCGCTCGGCTCGCAAGCCGGGCCGACCAGCTTGGCGAAGTCGCAGTAGGAAGACGTTCCGTCGGGCCGTGGCTTGGTTCCTTCGAGCCACGGATAGACCAGGACCAGGAAGTCGGGGCGGCTGCCGGCCCGCTCGACGGGGTCTTGCGCCTGGGCCTGCCCCGGCGTGGCGTCCACGGCCGTCGTCGCCGCCAGATGGCCTCCGGCCGAGAACCCCATCATGCCGATGCGGTTGGGATCGAGGTCAAAATCATGGGCGTGGGACCTGACAAAGCGGATCGCCCGGGCGCCATCCGCCAAGGGGATCGGCAGGCGCGCCTTGGGCCCGACCCGGTAGGTGAGCACGAAAGCGGTGATCCCGCGGGCGGTGAACCAGGCCGCCGGCTCGACGCCTTCAAGCCGTGCGGCCAAGCCGATATAGGCCCCGCCCGGGGCGATCACCACCGAGGCGCCGTCAGGGCGCGGAAATTGCGGGCGATAGAGGGTCAGGGTCGGGGTCGATTCCAGCGTATTTTCGACCGCGCCGGGGGCAGCGCCCGGCCAAAGGCGATAGGTGTCCGTGCCGAGCGCCGCGGGGGTTGGCGCGTCGGGCGCCAGGCCATGCGGGGTCTGCTGAGTCTGAGCCTGGGCGCCGGTGGCCAGGCCCAGAAGCAGCAACAAGAAGCCAAGTCTCGACATTGTTCGTCTCCAAGCGACGGCCGCCAAACGAGCGCCCGACCAGCGGGGGGCCTCTTGCGCGGGCGGCATAGGGGCAGGCGGGCGCGGTCCGAAGCCCCGGCTAGTGGCGACGAGCGCCATCCGGATCTTGTTTGCTCCAGCCAAGGTCGAGGCCGATCGCCTCGCCAACGGCGCGGACCGGTTGAACGAGCGCTTTCATGCGCGCGTCGTCCATGTACTGCGGCAGGCTGGAGAGGCTGAGCGCGCCGATGATCCGACCGCTGGCGCCACGGATCGGCGCGGCCACGCACCGAACGCGGTCCTCGTTCTCCTCGATGTCGAAGGTGACGCCCAGGTCCCGATAGGTCGCCATCCGGGCCACGAAAGCCTCTTCGGATTCGGCCGCGTGCGTGTCGCGCTTGGATCTTCGGTAGGCCGCGCGCCAGGCGCCTTCGCCCTCGTCGAGCATTAGGGCCTTGCCCAAGCCGGTCGACGCCAAGGGACGGGTTTCGCCGATCACCGATCGGACTTCGATCCGCCGCGAGCCGCGAACCTGATCGACGTACCGCACCAGCAGTTCGTCGCGGATCGCCAGATTGACCGCGTCGAACTGCTCACGCGCGAGGCGCTCAAGATGGGGACGCGCCACGGCCGGCAGCGACAGCGCGTCACGGGCCTGAGCATCGAGCCACAGCAGCTTGGAGCCCAGGACATAACCCTGGTTCTCGGGCCGCAACATGCCTCGCTCGACTAGAGCGCTGGCGAGCCGATGGGTGGTGCTGCGCGACAGTCCGATCCGATCGATCAGGTCCCGAAGGGCGATCGGGCCGTTCTGGGCGACGATGTCCAAAACATCCAGGCCGCGCATCAGGGTCTGCGCGCCTTGACCGCCCGCGTCCTGGGGGCTGGCGTCCGTCACGCGGTCACCATGGCGAGCGGAGCCCCATCGCCGACGCGGATGGTGGTGCCCGAGACGTTCCTGGCCAAATCCGAGGCCAGGAAAACCACCGGACCCGTCAACTCGTCGAACGCGGTCAGGTCGGCGCCGGCTTGGGCCCGCGGCGCATCCAGGCGCACCATGTTGCAACGAACCTCGTCCTTGCGCAGGGTGTCGGCCCACATCTGCATCAAGTCCTGGGTTTCGGCGTAGGCGATCGCGTTGAAGGCTTGGCCGGGCGGCTCGGTGTTGACCGCGATGATCGCCCCGCCCCAGCCCTGCGCGATCATCTGGCGCGCGGCGGCCTGCAGGGCGGCGTAGGTCCCGGTGACCCCCACCTTGACGGCGCGCTGGAAGGCGTCGGCCGGGGTCGTCAGAAAGTCGTGGGGCGGCGCGACGGCCGCGCAACTGATCAGCACGTCGAAACGGCCAAGGGCTTGGACGACGTCGACGACCAGCGCCTGGGCGCTGCTCGCCTCAAGCGCCTGGCCTTCGACGCAGTAGCCGCGGCGGCCCAATGCGGCGATCGCCGAGAGGATCTCGGCCGCTTGCCTTGTCATCGGATCGGCGTTGATCGCCACGTGGGCGCCGTGACGGGCGCAGTCGATCGCGATGGCCTTGCCCACCGGAAGCTCGGCGTTGATCACCAGCACGACCTTGTCCTTGAGCAACATGGCAGCTTCCTATTCGGGCGGAGAATGGGCAAAGGCGGGACCTGAGGACGGCGGGGGCGCGGGACATCGCCAGCCGAAGGCTCGGCTGATCGCCTCGGCCGTGGCGCGGACGTCGGCCCCCAGGCGCGCCATGCGCTCGTCGTCCATGTACTGGCCCGCGCTCGAAAGGCTGATCGCCGCGATGATCTTGCCGCTGACGTCGCGGATCGGCGCGGCCACGCAGCGGATCCGGTCTTCGTTCTCCTCGAGATCGAGCGCGACGCCGGCGCGGCTATAACCGTCCATGCGTCGCAGCCACTCGGCCAGCTCGACCGGGTAGCGGCGACCTTCCCGATGCTCGGCCTCATAGATCTCCCGCCAGCGGGCGGCCGGCGCGTCCAGCAGCAGGGCCTTGCCCAGACCTGTCGAGCGCAGGGGTTGGCGCTCGCCGACCCGGGAGCTGACCTCGACGCGGCGGCTGCCGGGGATCTTGTCGAGATAGAGCACCTTGCGATCGTCCAGGACGCCCAGATGCACGGTGTCGCCCGTGTCGCTGGCCAGGATTTCCAGGTGCTCGCGCGCGGCCTTGGTCAAGCTCATCTGGCGCCCGGCGACATAGCCCAGTTCGATGAGCTTGGGTCCCAGGGTGTAGCCCCGGCGCGGCGTGAAGGTCAGGTAGCGATGATCGACCAGGGTGGCGGCCAGGCGATGGGTGGTGCTGCGGGTCAGGCCAAGGATCGAGGCCAAATCCGCCAGCTCGCCATGGCCGCAACTGATCGCGTGGAGGACCTCCAAACCACGAACCAGGGTGCGGCTTTGAGCGCCGCAACGGGTTTCGTCGGTATCGTCCCTGTCGATTTCGGCTGAGGACATATCCCACTCTCTGACGAGGCGATCTGGCCCATGAGATGTCGCGACGGCGCTGGGATCCGCTCGGCGCGCCCCAGACACCAGCCAGGAGCCTAAAATTCCCGGGACGCGTTAAATAGGGCGCGGATTTACGGCGCCGGCGGGCCGGGACCCGAGCGCCAAGGCGTGGGACAGCGTCCTATCTGACGGGCAGGCCCAAGGCGCGATCCCCGCGTCCTGCTTTCTGGGCGCGGGAGATGCGGCGACCGCTGCGTGGATGTGACGCTTGGCAAATCCGGGCTCTTTTTAAGGGGGAGGCCAGTGGCCAACTTCGCGTCCGTCGCCGGTCCTTGGCGGTATGACGCGCGGGGAATGCTGTCTTGAAATCGATCTTGTTCGCTGTAGCCCTGGGTCTGGCGACGCCCGTCGCGGCTCAGGCCCCCGCCGATACGGCCCCGACCCGGCTGGTTTTCGAAGAGGTCGTCACGATGGGGCCAACTCAGATCATCGGCGACACGCCGCTGGGGCGGCGCCAACGCATGCCGATCACCGGCGGCACGTTCAAAGGCGAGAAGCTCGCCGGCCGCGTTCTGCCCGGCGCCGATTGGCAGCTCGTGCGGGCCGACGGCACGATAACGATCAACGCCGAATACATGATCGAAACCGACGACAAGGTGCAGATCCACGTCCACAACGTGGGGATCGTGCGTCTTCCGAAGAAAGACGGCGACAAGTTCTACATGTGGGCCGCGCCGACCTTCGAAGCGCCGATCGGGCGCTATGACTGGCTCAACCAGGCGATCTTCGTGAGCAAGGTCGAGGCGGCCGGAGACAAGGACCATCCCGCCGCCCGCATCCTGATCTATCAGGTCGATTGAGCCTGCCGGCTTGAGGCCTTAGGGCCGCGCTCATCGGCCGCGAAGGGCGATGGATGACCCGGGCGCCCCATCGCTGGGATGGCGCGCCGATCCTCGCCGTCTCTGGTTATGGGCGGGCGTCCAGGGCGCGTTGGCCGTTCGGCCTATTCGGCGATGATCAGCTTGATGTCGGCGGCTTCGACCATCTTGCGATCGTGATCGGAAATGCCCGCGTCGGTGACCAGGATATCGACCTCCGACAGGTCGCAGACCAGATGGCCCGACGGTCCCTGGAACTTGGAGCTGTCGACCAGGATGATGATCTCGTCGGCGCGTTCGATCAGTCGACGCTCGGCCGCGACCAGGACGACGTCGGCCTGCATCAGGCCCTGCGGCCCGATGGCCGCCGCGCCCATGAACAGGCGCGGGGCGTGGAAACGCGGCATGCTGTCTTCGCCCGAGGCGGCCAGGATGATGTTCTGCTCACGGAACACCGAACCGGACGGCAACAGGAGGCGAGTGCCCGGCTGGGGCAGCAGGGCGCTGACGATATGCAGCGAATTGGTCAGGACCTGGAGGTTCAGGCTGGCGATGTGCGGGCACATCTGCAGGGTGGTCGAACCGCCGTCGATCATCACCCCTTCGCCGGGCCGGCAGAGCGCGGCCGCCGCACGGCCGATCGCTTCCTTCTGAGCGGTGTGGCGCCCGATGTTCTCGTGAAAGGGCGCGCCGAGAAGTTCTATCTGGCCCGAAGGCGCGGTTAGCTCCGGCGAAGCCAGTCGCGCCCCGCCCCGAACACGCGTGACCAGTCCGCGCTCGACCAGACGGTCAAGGTCGCGCCGGATCGTCGCGGCGGACACATCCAGCTTTTGGTCCAGTTCCTGGAACGATACGAAGCCGCGATTTTGGATCAGGTCCGCGATCAGCTGCTCGCGATCGTTGGCATGCATGAAGGTGCTCCCCTTTGGGGCCTGGTGATTCATTTTTCTACGCGCACCCGTCCCCTACAAGCATTTTCGATCATGACCAAGAAGTTTGCCCCCGCGCGACCCGCGGCCGCGAGGGGGCCATGAGCGGACGCCGACGCCGCGCCTCCGTCCGCCTTGGTCATGCTCTTAGGGCCTACCGAGCCAGAAAATTGCCCACGCCGATGATCACGGTCGAGCCGACCAGCAGGGTGATCCCCAGCCAGACCCGCAGCCGGGTGCGGGCGCTGGCGCCGGCCCATTCCTTGAGCGCAAAGCCCCAGAGGGTCGAAAACAGGATGATCGAGGCCATGTGCAAGGTCCAGCTGGAGAAGCCGTACTTGCCCATCTGGCTCTCGCCCATCGTGTAGAAGAAGAACTGGAAGTACCAAAGGACGCCCCCTAGCGCCGCCAGCAGGTAGTTGGCCAGCAGATTTGGCGGGGCTGCGTCGGCGTCGGCCGCGGGGCCGGGCCGGCCGATGAACTGGCCGGCCGAGCGGTTCTTCAGGATCAGGTAGAGACACCAGATGAAGTTGGTGGTGAAGCCGCCCAGCAGCACGACGCAGAGCACGGGCAGGCCCTGGCTGAGAGGCTCGGTGCCCGCCTTCAGGGTCAGGGCGCGGATCGGCTGGCCCGCATCCAGGCCCCAGGCGAAACAGCCGCTCATCACGCCGGAGAACACCGCCACGGCCAGGCCGCGTTTCAGATCGAACTCGGCGATGGCGCTGGTGGCGTGGCTGTCCTGCAGTTCCTGGTCCTTGGCGTGACCGGCGCGCGCCACCACGACGATGCCGACCAGGGTCACCAGGATGCCCAGCAAGGTCACCTTGCCGCTCGGCGTCGCCAGCAGCTCCAGGAGCGTGCCGTGAAAGATCGGCGGCCCCAGCGTGCCGATCACCGTCGTCAGGCCCAAGGCCACCGCCATGCCCAGTGACAGACCCAGATAACGCATGGTCAGGCCGAACGTCAGGCCGCCAAAGCCCCAGGCCGCCCCCCAGAACCAGCACCAGAAGAGGGTGCGCTGGGGCGTGTCGGCGAGCACGCCGAGCAGATCGTGGGTCTTGAGCGATGCGAACAGCCAAGGGGCGATCAGCCAGGAGAACACCCCGCCGGTCAGCCAGAAGATCTCCCACGACCAGCGTTTGATGCGCTTGTAGGGCACATAGAAGCTGGCCGAGGACAGGCCCCCCAGCCAATGGAAGACGACGCCGATGAGCGGGTTCATGAGATCTCCGTAATGCGTCGGACCGGCGATGCGCTGGGCCGGGCACGGGCCGCGCGAGACGGCACCGGCGCGTCCGCGGCCAGGGGCTCGGCGTGACCGATTGTGATTAACATGCGTTCTATATCGCGCATTATCGATCACTATGGACGGCTTGCTTCAGCTGTCAATCGCTAAGCCAGGCCGCCGCTCTGGAAGGCTTGCGGCGCGAAAAAAGCCTGCGCCTTAAGGGCGCAGGCCGATATTTCGATCGGGAGGAGTTTCGCCGCGCAGGAAACGGGCGACGCTTATCTGAGCGGATCTAGAGGTGATTGCAAGTGGAGAATGATTGAAAACGATCTCTTTTGCTCAAATCGCGACACGGAGGTCCGCGGGCGGCTCGGCCAAGGCGCGGCCGGTGATCGCCGCGGCGTTCTGGACGCCGGTCAGGGTCATGGCCACGCGCATCTCCGCCTCGATCAATTTGAGCACATGGGCCACGCCGGCCTGGCCGCCGCCGGCCAAGGCATAGGCCCAGGCCCGGCCCAGCAGCACGCCGCGCGCGCCCAGGGCCAGCATGCGAACCACGTCCAGGCCCGAACGCACGCCGCCGTCGGCCAGCACGGTCAAGTCCGAGCCCACGGCCTGGGCGATGCCCGGCAGGGCCCGGGCGCTTGAAAGCACGCCGTCGAGTTGGCGGCCGCCGTGATTGGAGACGACCAGGCCGTCGGCGCCGAGGTCGCGGGCGGCCCGGGCGTCCTCCACGTCGAGCACGCCCTTGATGATCAGCGGACCGCTCCATTCCTGGCGAATGAACTCAAGGTCCTTCCAGGTGATCGACGGATCGAAATTGTCGCGCATCCAGGCGAAGAAGTCCTCCAGGCCGGTCTTCCGCTGCAACACCGGGGCGACGTTGCCCAGGCTGTGGGGGCGACCTTTGAGCCCCACGTCCCAGGCCCAGGCCGGACGCTGGGCGGCCTGCCAGAAGCGACGAAGATCGCCCATCGGACCCGAGGCGCCCGCCAGGCCCGAGCGATAGTCGCGATAGCGCGAGCCGGGCACGGGCATGTCGACGGTGAACACCAAGGCCGAGCAACGGGCGGCGCGGGCCTTGGCCAGCAGGTCACGCATGAAGCCGCGGTCGCGGATCATGTAGAGCTGAAACCAGAAGGGCTGGTCCACGCCTTGGGCCACTTCCTCGATCGAGCAGGCCGAAACGGTCGACAGGCAAAACGGCACGCCCGCGGCCTGGGCCGCCCGCGCGGCCTGGACCTCGCCTCGTCGTGCATTCATGCCGGCCAGGCCGATCGGCGCCAGGGCCACGGGCATGGCCAGCCTCTGGCCGAAAAGCTCGGTGGACAGATTCAGATCAGCCGCGTCGCACAGGACCCGCTGGCGCAAGGCCACGGCCTCCAGATCGGCGATGTTCCGGCGCAGCGTCACCTCGGCATAGGAGCCGCCGTCGATATAGTCGAACAGGAAGCGGGGCAGGCGGCTGCGCGCCAGGTCTCGATAGTCGTCGATCGAGGCCGCCCTCACGCCGCGTGTTCCGTGCGTTCGACGTCGCGGCGCCAGTCCTGGGCGTAACGGGCGATCGAGACCTCGAGCGGGGCGACCGGGGTCAGGGCCGTGGCGGGCTTGAGCGTCGGTTCGATCAGGCGCAGCGCGCCGTAGGAGACGTCGTTGTGGGCGTTGGAGACGTAGATCTGGTCGCGGGGGCGAAGCGAGGCCAGGGCGCGCACGAAGACCTCGGCCTCGGCGAAGCGGCCTTCGACCAGAATGCGCTCGCGCGCGCCAATCAGGTCCAGAGATTCGTTGGCCACCAGCGCCGCGTAGAGGCAGACGGCCGCGCGGCGCTCGGCCTGGTCGGTGGGCATGTTGATCCAGCGCCCGCGATGGCCCGGATAGGGGCCAAAGCCCGGCGCGAAGGTGGGCAGGACGCGCGCGCCCGCGGCCAGGACCGCCGGGACCGCCGCCAGCAAGGCGGGCTGGTCGGGCTTGATGTCGACGCGGCGGGTGTCCACGCCGGCCAGGATCTCGATCTCGCGACCCCCCATGAAGCGGGCCGACGGCACGAGCTTGCCGAACGCGTCGACATTGATCAGGCAGTCGCGGTCCTCGGACAGCCGGGACAGCTCGACGCTGGCGTCGTCCTCGGGCGAGCGCATGGCCACGAACCAGGTGCCGGTCGAAAGCACCGTCGATTCGGCCTGGGCGATCTCGGCGAAACCGCGGGCGGCCAGCAGGGCGGCGTTGGAATCGTGCAGACCACAATAGACTCGCACCGCCTCGTCCAGGCCCGTGCGCGCGCGCCACGTGTCCGTCAGCCCGCCTAGCGCCGCGCCCGCCTCCGCCAGGGGCGGCAAGGCTTGGTCCCAGCCCCGCTCGCGGGCCAGGTCCGAGACGCGACGGTCCTTGGGGCGCCAGAGGTCGCTGTGGCAACCCAGGCTCGTCACCTCGCTGGCCGCCACGCCCGAAAGCCGCCAGGCCCAATATTGCGGCCACAACAGGATCTGAGCGCCCGGCGCCAGCAGGCCCGGTCTCAGGCCCTGGAGATAGTGCAACTGGGCGCCGAGGTTGAGGCCGCCGGGCAGGGCGGGCGATCCGGTGTGGCGAAAAGCGTCGCGGGCGGCCTCGTAGGAGCCGCGCGCCGCGTTGGGCCCCGGTTCTTCGTAGTCGATCGGCGGGCAAGCCAATTTGCCGTCCCGGACGATGGCCGCCGCCGCGCCATGCCCGACCGGGATGATTGCGCCGATGCGGCCCTGCTTGGCGAAAGCCGTCAGCGTCTGCGCCAGCCAGGCCTCGATGCCGTCGGCGTCGAGCGCGACATAGGCGCCAGCGTCGATGCGCGCATTCGGGCGTGAGTCCTTGGCGAGCAGATCGCCGCTCCGCGTCCAAAGGCTCAATTTCGCCAACGTCTTACCAACGTCGAGCACCGCGATCAGATCGTCCCGCACCGTTCCTCCTCATTTCCGCTTTTGATTAAATCTTATCGAAAATGATTGATTGGCGCCATCACAATCGATAATGTCGCATCAATCCACTCATCGGGAGCGCCCTCTAATGAACGACATCACCACCACGGCCGCGGCCGAGGCGAACGCGCTGTTGTTCCCCGAGCCGGAGAGCCGCTGGTCTGATGCCCAGGCCGCGACCAAGTCGCCCGCCGAGCTGTTGCTCTATCGCTCCAATCTCCTGGGTTCGGATCTGACGGTCACCAATTTCGGCGGCGGCAACACCTCGGCCAAGCTGGAAGAGAAAGACCCGCTCACCGGCCAGGCCGTGGACGTACTTTGGGTGAAGGGCTCGGGCGGCGACATCGGATCGATGAAGCTCGACGGCTTCTCCACCCTCTATCTCGACAAATTCCTGGCGACCGAGAAGCTCTATCGCGGCGTGGCGTTCGAAGACGAGATGGTCGGCTATCTGCCGCACTGCACCTTCAACCTGAACCCCCGCGCGGCTTCGATCGACACCCCGCTGCACGGCCTGCTGCCGTTCAAGCATGTCGACCATGTCCACCCCGACTCGATCATCGCCCTGGCCGCCGCGCGCGGCGGGGAAGCGGCCACGCGCGAGATCTGGAAAGGGACGGTGGGATGGCTGCCCTGGAAGCGCCCGGGCTTCGAGCTCGGCGTGCAGATCCGCGACTATGTCGCCGCCAATCCCGGCCTGCGCGGGGTCATGCTCGCGGGGCATGGCGTCATCTGCTGGGGTGACGACGCCAAGGCCTGCTACGAAAACACCATCGGCCTGATCGCCGACGCGGCGCGCTATCTCAATGACAAGCTGACCGGCCAGGCCGCCTTCGGCGGCCAGGTCCGCCCGCCGCTGCCCGCCGAAGAGCGCGCCGCCGTGGCCAGCGCCCTGATGCCCAGGCTGCGCGGCCTGATGGTCGGCGAGCGGGCCAAGGTCGGCCATTTTTCGGACGATCCCGAGGCGCTCGAATTCGTCGGCTCCAAGGACTTCCTGCGCCTGGCCGCGGTCGGCACCTCCTGTCCCGACCACTTCCTGCGCACCAAGATCGCGCCGCTGACGCTGGACCCGGCCAAGCTTGAAGACGAGGCCTATCTGGCCGGGGCCCTGGCGGCCTATCGCGAAGGCTATGGGGGCTACTACCAGCGTTGCGCCCGCCCGTCAGACCCCAAGATGCGCGACCCCAACCCCGTCGTGGTGCTGGTTCCCGGGGTTGGCCGCCTGACCTTCGCCGCCGACAAGGTCACCGCCCGTCTGGCTGGCGAATTCTACGGCAACGCCATCAACGTCATGCGCGGCGCCGAAGCCACCGGCGGCTATCTGGGCCTGCCCGAACAGGAGGCCTTCGACATCGAGTACTGGGCGCTGGAAGAGGCCAAGCTTCAGCGGATGCCCAAGCCCAAGCCGCTGGCCGGCAAGATCGCCCTGGTCACCGGCGGGGCCGGCGGCATCGGCGAAGCCACCGCCCGGCGCTTCCTAGCCGACGGGGCCTGCGTGATGCTGGTCGACCGCGACGGCGATCGCCTCGACCAGAGCCGCGCGGCCTTCGAGAGCAAGTTCGGCAAGGACGTCGTTCGTTCGGCCGTTTGCGACGTGACCGACGAAGCCCAGGTCATCGCCACCTTCGCGGCCTGCGCGCTGGAGTTTGGCGGCCTCGACGTGATGGTCGCCAACGCCGGCATCGCCTCCTCGGCGCCGATCGAGGAAACCTCGGTGGCGCTGTGGAACAAGAACTACGACGTCCTGGCCCTGGGCTACTTCCTGACCGCCCGCGAGGCGATCAAGCTGATGAAACCCAATCAGGACGGCTCGATCGTCTTCATCGGCTCCAAGAACGGCGTGGCCGCCGCCACCAACGCTGCGGCCTATGCCTCGGCCAAGGCCGCGGCGTTGCATCTGGCCCGTTGCCTGGCGCTGGAGTGCGCGCCGTTCGGTATCCGCGTCAACAGCGTCAACCCCGACGCGGTCATCCGCGGCTCGCACATTTGGGACGGCGACTGGCGCAAGGAGCGTGCGGGCGCCCACGGCATCGATGCGGGCGCCGAACTCGAGGAGCACTACCGCAAACGCTCGATGCTCAAGCGCGACGTGCTGCCCGAGGATGTCGCCGAGGCGGTGTTCTTCTTCGCTTCGGCGGCCTCGGCCAAGTCGACGGGCAACATGCTCAATGTCGACGCCGGCAACGCCCAGGCCTTCGTCCGCTAGGGTCGCGGCGCATGTCGGATCCTTTGAACCTGCGGAGCGGCGGAGGCGGCAAGATCCCTCTGAATCTTAAAAACGAGCCCTAGTTTCAAGAGCTTATAGGGCGTTCTAAGGGGCCAAAATCCCAGAGCGCTCCAGCGCCGAACAACCAACGACAACAAAACAGGGGGCGGGCCACGGGTCCGCTCTCGGGGAGAACCCATGGCCATTTCCTTGCCGCTTTCGAGCGACCTGATCGACAGCCACAACGCCGAGCGCCGCGCCGCGCTCGAGGACGACTACGCCAGCCTGGGCCGGCAGTTGGACCGCCGGGGCGTCGACATCGACGCGGTCAAGGCGCGCGTCGCCGGCTTCTCGGTGGCCGTGCCCAGCTGGGGCGCGGGGCGCGGGGGCACCCGCTTCGCCAAGTTCCCGCTCGCCGGCGAGCCGACCAACATCCACGAGAAGCTCGAGGATTGCGCGGTGATCAATCAGCTCTCGCGGGTGACCCCGCGGGTGTCGCCGCATTTTCCCTGGGACAAGGTCAGCGACTACGCCGGCCTGCGCCAGGAGGCGCAAAGCCTGGGCCTGAGCTTCGACGCGATCAATTCCAACACCTTTCAAGATCAACCGGGCCAGGCCCACACCTACGCCACCGGCTCATTGTCCTCGACCTCGGAGGCCACCCGCCAGCAGGCGGTCGAGCACAATATCGAGTGCATCGAGATCGGCCGGCAACTGGGCGCGCGCGACCTGACCGTCTGGGTGGGCGACGGCACCAACTTCCCAGGGCAGCAGGACCTGGCCGCCTCGCTGGACCGCTACCTGGAAGCGGCCTCCCAGGTCTACGCGGCCCTGCCGGAGGGCTGGCGCATGCTGCTCGAACACAAGATGTTCGAGCCGGCCTTCTATTCGAGCGTCATCTCCGACTGGGGGTCCTCGATCCTGGCCGCCCAGGAGCTGGGACCCAAGGCCCGGTGCCTGGTGGACCTGGGTCACCACGCGCCCAACGTCAACATCGAGCAGATCGTCGCCAGACTCCACCGCTTCGGCAAGCTCGGCGGCTTCCATTTCAACGACAGCAAGTACGGCGACGACGACCTCGATTCCGGTTCGATCAATCCCCATCAGCTGTTCCTGGTCTTCAACGAACTGATCGAGGCTCAGGACAACCCGCGCGAGGGTTTCGATCCGGCCTACATGATCGACCAGTCGCACAACGTCACCGACCCGATCGAGAGCATGTTGTCCTCGGCCGAAGCCATCGCCGCGGCCTTCGCCAAGGCCCTGCTCGTGGACCGAAGCGCCTTGCACGCGGCCCAGGCCGACAACGACGTGATGATGGCCTTCCAGGCCTTGCGCCGGGCCTACAAGGTCGACGTCTCGCCGATCCTGGCCATGGCGCGGCTGGAGGCGGGCGGGGCGATCGACATGCTGGGGGCTTATCGCCACGCGGGCTGGCGGGCGCGCAAGGCCCAGGAGCGCAAGCCCGTGGGCTTGGGCGCGGGCATCGTCTGAGACCGCGCCAAGGGCGGGACGGGCCACCCGGCCCTCGACGGAAAGGCTGACCGAATGCGAGTGGTTTTTCGCGAAGGCGAACGCGGCAAGCTGGTCGCGGGCAACTGGAAGATGAACGGCAGTCTCTCGGCGCTGACCGAACTCAACGCCATCGGCCAAGCCTCGCGCGGCTTTCCCACGGTGGTCGTCGCCCTGGCCTTGCCCGCGACCCTGATCACCGCGGCCGGCGCCCTGTTTCCCAATCTGATCGTCGGGGCCCAGGACGCGCATGCCGAGGCGGCGGGCGCCCACACCGGCTGCGTGTCGGCGGCGATGCTGCGCGAAGCCGGCGCGGTCTTCACCCTCGTCGGTCACAGCGAGGCGCGCCTGCGCCAGGGCGAGACGGACGCGCTGGTGCGTCGCAAGGCCGAGGCCGCCCACCGCGCCGGGCTCGGCGTCATTCTTTGCGTGGGCGAGAGCCTGGAGGCGCGCGAGGGCGGCGAGGCGCTCGGCGCGGTGGTCGGCCAACTGACCGCCTGCCTGCCGCAAGGCGCCGACGGGGCTTGGCTGGCGGTCGCCTATGAACCGATCTGGGCGATCGGGACGGGGCGCTCGGCCAGCGAAGTCGACGTCGTCGAAATGCACGGCGCGCTTCGCCTGGCGCTGCGCGCCGCCTTGGGACGTTCGGGGGACGACATCGCGCTGCTCTATGGCGGCTCGGTCACCGCCGCCAACGCCCAGCGGCTGATGGCCCTGCCAGAGGTGGATGGCGTCCTGGTGGGCGGCGCCAGCCTAAGGGCCGACAGTTTCGTGCCGATCATCGAGGCGGCCTGGGCCAAGGTCCCCGCCCTCGCGCTGCACTAGGCGAGCGATGATTGCGCGCCGAGCGCCCGAGCCGGCGCGGGGTGATTGGGCCGCCGCGAGGATCTTTCGTCGAGGTGATCATCTGTGATCGATAATGGTTGACCTTGAAGTTGTCGGCTTCACTATTGGTCATATTCGCGCAAAGCGAGCTGCGAGGCCCTCTGAAGAGGGCTCTGCGTCCAACGCGGCGACGCCCATCAAACGGCGCCGTCGCCAGGCGCCCCGGGGAGAGACGAATGAAACACGGACACATGACCCGCGCGGTGTTGGGCGCCTTGTTGGCGACCACGGCCTTGGGCGGCGTCGCCCGCGCCCAATCCACAGCCCTGCCTGGCTCGGTGGCGCCCGCCACGCTGGAAGCGGCGTTCCAAAATCCTCCCAACAGCGCCCGGCCGCGCGCCTGGTGGCATTGGATGAACGGCAACATCACCAAGGAGGGGATCGAGAAGGACTTCGACTGGATGGCCCGTGTCGGCCTGGGCGGGGTGACCAACTTCGACGTCAACCTGGCAACGCCGCAGATCGTCCAGCGCCGGCTGGCCTATATGACGCCCGAATGGAAGGACGCCTTCCGCTTCGCGGCCCAGAGCGCCGACCAGCACGGACTTGAGCTGACCATCGCCGCGTCGCCGGGCTGGAGCGAGACGGGCGGGCCCTGGGTGACGCCTCAGAACGCCATGAAGAAGCTGGTCTGGAGCGAAACCTCCGCCGTCGGCGGCAAACGCCTGTCGCTGGTTCTGGCCGCGCCGCCTCAGGTCACCGGTCCGTTTCAGGACGCGCCGTTCCGCGCCAATTTCGCCGCCGCCGACACCGGCAAGGCGCCGGCCGAGCTCTATCGTGACGTGATGGTGCTGGCCTATCCCGCGCCGGCCGCCGCCAAACCCCTGCCGCCACCGGTCTTCGCCACGAGCCTGGGCGCGGTGGCCGAGGGCGGCAAGCTCGCCGACGGACGGCTTCAGACGACGGTCGATGTGCCGCTGAAGGCCGGCGAGGGGCCAGGCTACATCCTCGCCGACTTTGGCAAGCCGGTGACGGTGCGCTCGGTGACCCTGGGCCGCCCCGAGGGCGGCGGCGTGTTCGACCAATCGGGCGCGCGGGCGGCCCTGGAGGCCGAGGACGGGGCCGGGGGCTGGCGCAAGGTCGCCGATCTGCCGCTCGAAGGCGTGCAATCGACCATCAGTTTCGAGCCGGTCACCGCCCAGCGTCTGCGCGTGGTGCTGACGCCGGTCGCGCCGGACCCCAACCTCGGCGGTTTGTTCAAGGGCGTGCCCGGGGCGGTCAAGATGGCCTTCGGCCCGAGCCAGGCGGCCAGCGTCATGGCGATCGGCGAGCTGCGGTTCTTCGGCGAAGAACGCCTGGACCGCTTCGAGGCCAAGGCCGGCTTCGCCATCGCGCCCGACTATTATGCCCTCGAACGCGGCGGCGCCGCGCCGGGCGTGGCGCCGGGCGCGATCATCGATCTCACCGACAGGATGGGACCGGACGGCAAGTTCGACTGGACACCGCCGCCGGGCGACTGGCGGATCGTTCGTCTGGGCTACTCGCTGCTGGGAACGACCAATCACCCCGCGCCGGCCGAGGCCACCGGCTTTGAGGTCGACAAGTACGACGCGGCCGCGGTGCGCGCCTATCTCGAACACTATCTGGCGATGTACCAGACCGCGACCGGGCCGGACCTGATCGGCGAGCGCGGGGTGCGCGCGCTGCTGACCGACAGTATCGAGGTGGGCGCCTCCAACTGGACCGGCGACATGGTCGGGCGCTTCAAGGCGTTGCGGGGCTACGATCCCAAGCCCTGGCTGCTGGCCTTGACCGGTGTGGTGGTCGGCTCGCGCCAGCAGAGCGACGCCTTCCTCTACGATTTTCGGCGCACGCTGGCGGACCTGATCGCCGAGGCCCACTATGGCCAGGTGGCCGAGGTCGCCCATGCGCGCGGCTTGGCGGTCTATGGCGAGTCCCTGGAGGCCGGGCGGCCCAGCCTCGGCGACGACCTGCAGATGCGCCAGCACGCCGACTTCCCGATGGCGGCGATCTGGACCTACGATCCCAAGGACGGTCCGCGCCCCGGCTATATCGGCGACATCCGCGGCGCGGCCTCGGTGGCCCACGTGATGGGGCAGAACATCGCCGCGGCCGAGTCCATGACCGCGGCGTTCTCGCCCTGGGCGTTCGCCCCCGTCGACCTGAAGCCGATCGCCGACCTGGAGTTCGTCAACGGGATCAACCGGCCGGTGATCCATACCTCGGTGCACCAGCCGGTCGACGACAAGCAGCCCGGCCTCTCGCTGGGTCCGTTCGGCCAGTACTTCAATCGCCACGAGACCTGGGCTGAAATGGCCAAGCCCTGGGTGGACTACCTCTCGCGCACCAGCCTGATGCTCCAGCAGGGCCGCTACTTCGCCGACGTGGCCTACTTCTATGGCGAGGACTCGCCGGTGACCGTGCTCTACCAGGCCAAGGTCCCGCAGAACGCGCCGCGGCGCTACGGCTACGACCTGGTCAATGGCGACATGCTGCTCAACACCCTGAAGGCCGATGGCGGCGCGCTCGCCGCGCCGTCAGGCGCCCGCTACAAGGTGCTCTATCTGGGCGGGACCAGCCAGCGCATGACCTTGCCGGTGCTCAAGCGCCTGGCGGCCCTGGTCGAGGGCGGGGTCACCGTCGTCGGCAAGGCGCCGCTCAGTTCGCCCAGCCTGGCCGACGACGCCGGCGCGTTCACGGCGTTGGTGTCAAGGCTTTGGGCCGGCGGCGCGGTGACCACCGTCGGCCAAGGCCGTGTGGTGGCCGGCGACGACGTCGAAAAGGCGCTGCTCGACCTTGGTCAGGCGCCCGATTTCGAGGCCGACCCCGGTGGCGGCGATGTCCAGTTCCTGCATCGGCGGCTGGACGACGGCTCGGACGTCTATTTCGTCAGCAACCAGAGCGACCGGGCCCTGGCGCTCGACGCGCGCTTCCGCGTCAGCGGCCGCAAGGCCGAGATCTGGCGCGCCGATACGGGCGGGGTGGCGCCGACCAGCTATCGCACCGAGGGCGAGCGCACCGTGGTCCCGCTGGAGCTGAGCGCCCACGACGCCTTGTTCGTGGTCTTCCGGCAGGCCGCCGACCAGCCGCAGGTCACGCTCCCCACGCCGCGCTGGGCCCCCGCGGCCCAGGCCAGCGGTCCCTGGACGGTCGCCTTCCAGCCTGGTCGCGGCGCCCCGGCGACCGTGACCCTGGCCAGCTTGGCGCCGCTCAACGACAATCCCGATCCGGGGGTGAAGTACTTCTCGGGTGTGGCCGCCTACAAGACGACGCTGACGGCCCCGGCCAAGTGGCGGACTGGCCAGCCGCTGCAGCTCGACCTTGGCCGCGTCGGCGACGTGGCCGAGGTGATCGTCAATGGCCAGTCGGCGGGCTACGCCTGGAAGGCGCCCTGGCGTGTCGACGTCTCGCGGGCGCTCAAGCCCGGCAAGAACAGCCTCGAGGTTCGCGTGGCCAACCTCTGGATCAACCGCCTGGTCGGCGACGCCCAGCCGGGCGCCAAACCGCTCACCTTCACGGCCATGCCGACCTACCGTCCCGACGCGCCCTTGCGCACATCAGGCCTGATCGGACCTGTGACCCTGCTGGCGCCGCAAGGCCGCTAGCCCGCGCGCCGCCGGACCGTTCGGCGACAGCCCCTCACCTGCGCCCGGCCTTTCCCCAAGGCCGGGCTTTTTTTCGTCTGAAACGGCGATGACGCGGCCTAGCCCAGGCTTGAAGCCTTTGACGCCAGAGCCCCCCAAGGTTCGAGCGGCGCCGCCGCGCGGTCCATCCGGTCCTGACGCGGGGCCGTGCAACGGCGACCGGGGCCAAGGCGGGGCAGGCGATAAATACGGGGCCTAGTTTAGCTCGACCGTTCCAGCGACAGTCGCCTGGAACACGGAAGAGGCGCGGCGATGGCCGGCCGAAACTCCAGGCCCTTTAACTATACCAAGCTGTTTAGATTGAGATTTGGCCACGCAAGAACGTCCAGGTGAAGTCTATCCGCGCGGGTTGTTTTTGATGACCCGCGCGGGGACTGAGCAGGGCGGAAGAAGAAAAGCGGCCGGTCTTCACCGAGGAGGAAAAATGAAAAAATCACTGCTTCTGACGACGACCATGCTTGCCGTCGGTCTGGCCTCGGCCGCGCCCGCCTTCGCCCAGGACACCGCCCGTCCCGCCAGTGCGCAGGCGGCGGACGCCAATATCCTGCCGGACGTCATCGTCACGGCGCAGCGCCGCGAGGAGCGCCTGCAGGACGTCTCGATCGCCGCGACGTCCCTGAGCGCCCAAGCCCTTGTCGAAAAGGCGGTCACGCGCCTGTCCGACCTGCAGTTCGCCGCCCCGTCCCTGAGCGTTTCGGAAGGGGGACTGGTTCAGTCGGTCAACATCCGCGGCATCGGCATCGCCTCGGGCTCGCCGTCGGTGGCCAACGGCGTGGCGACCTATGTCGACGGGGTCTTCCAGCCGCCGATCGTCCAGACCAACAGCTTCTTCGACATCGCCAGCGTCGAGGTGTTGCGCGGGCCGCAAGGCACCCTGGTCGGATCCAATTCGACCGGCGGCGCGATCTTCATCAACAGCGAGCGTCCCAAGCTCGCCGGCGTCAGCGGGTATGCCGGCGCCACCTACGGCAACTACGACGCCATGGAGGCCCAAGGCGCGATCAACCTTCCCGTCGCCGACGACCTGGCCATCCGCCTGGCCGGACAACTTCGTCGTCGTGACAGCTACTATCAAGACGTCGGCCCGGCTCACAATGACGCCGGACGTCTCAATGAAAAGGCGGTGCGGCTTGGCGTCCTGTGGAAGCCGGGCAATTTCGAGGCCCTGCTGAAGACCGAAGTCCTCGACCTCAACACCGGCGGCTTCGCCTACCGGCCGGTCCTGGGCACCGGCCTGGCGGCTGGCCGCGTGGGCGACATTCGCACCCTGAGCTACAATGCGCCCACCTCCCAGCACGAGACAGGGTTCATCAACAGCGCCGAGCTGCGCTACGAATTCGCCAACGGCGTGACCTTGCGTTCGGTGAGCGGCTACCAGGACAAGGAGTCCAGGCTCCTGATCGACAATGACGCCACCGCGATCGCCGACGTGCGGACCGACCAGAACGTCCAGGAGCGCCAGGCCAGCCAGGAATTCAACCTGATCTCGCCCACCGACGGTCGCTTCGACTGGATCTTGGGAACCTATTACCAGCGCAACCGGATCAACGTCCGGCTCCACCAGGTCAATGGCGGCTTTCCGCTCGACGTCCTTCAGAACCAGACCAAGGTCACCACCGGCCTGTTCGCCCAGGGCAACTACCAACTGACCGACACGCTGGAGGTCCAGCTGGGCGTGCGCTATTCGCACTTCAAGCTGTCAGGCGACGGCGCGGTGGCCATCGGGGCCGGGATCCCGGGCTTCCCGGCCGCGGGTCTGGTGGTTGCCGATCTGGCCGGTCGCCACAGCGACAGCCGGCCGACCGGAAAGCTGGCGCTGAACTGGAAGTTCGACGACAACAACCTGATCTACGCCTTCGCCGCGCGGGGCTATAAGCCCGGCGGCTTCAACTCCACCGTGTCGGCCTTCCGTCCCGAAACGGTCTGGAACTATGAGATCGGCTGGAAATCCACCCTGGCCGACGGCCATGTTCGCACGCAGCTGGACGCGTTCTGGAACGATTATCACGGCTTCCAGTTCGGGCTGGTCGATGTGACCTCGGGGCAGAACGGCGTGGCCAATCTGCCCACCGCGACGATCAAGGGCGTCGAGGCCCAGATCCAGCTCAAGTTTGGCGGGTTCTCCGCTGACGGTTCGGTGGCCTATGTCGACAGCCATCTGCCGGGCTTCGTCACGGTCAACACCGTCCCGCTCCCCTCCGGGGCGCTGGGACCGCAGTGCCCGACCGGGACCCCCTCCAACCCGCCGACCTGCTTTAATTATGTGCCGTTCACCGGCCAGGCCGGCGGCGGCCCCAACCTGCTGTCGCCCAAGTGGACCTACAATCTGGGGGCCCAGTACCAATTCCAGCTGGCCAATGGCGTGACCTTCACGCCGCGGCTGAACTACGCCTATGTCGGCGAGCAGTTCACCAACCTGTTCTATTCGCCGGTCACCGATCGCATCCGGGCGCACGGCCTGCTCTCGGCCCTGGCCACGCTGGACTTCGGCCAATGGCAACTGGAGGCCTACGGGCGCAATCTCACGGACAAACAGTATGTCCTGGGTCAGGGCGGCAACAACGAGTTCTACGGCGCGCCGCGCGAGTACGGCCTCAGGGCCAGGGTGGCGTTCTGATCTTGAGCGCCGCCCCCTGAAACAGGCCGGCCCGCCCGCGAAGCCGCGGTGGGCCGGTCCCGACGCTCGGACAGGACCCCGACCCGATCCGGGCGTTGGACGCGGGCGGGCCTGGCGCTATCGTCGCCAGGACCTTGACCAGCGCCTCAGGAAGGCCAGCTGACGGTCTCCTGCTGGCGCGCGGGCCGATTGGATCGAAATGACCAAGCATCGAATCTACTCGACCAGCTTCGCCATCGTTTACGGGCACTACCTGGCCAAGGCGCACCGGAAAGGGCGCTCCAAAGCCGAGGTCGATGACATCATCCTTTGGCTGACCGGCTTCAGCCAGGAAGAGTTCGACGCCCATCTGGCCAAGCAAACGGACTTCGAGACGTTCTTTGGCGTGGCGCCCTTGCTGAATCCGGCCCGGACCAAGATCACGGGCCTGGTCTGCGGGGTGCGCGTCGAAGAGGTCGCCGAACCGCTGATGCGGGAAATCCGCTACCTGGACAAGCTCATCGACGAACTCGCCAAGGGCAGGGCGATGGAGAAGATCCTACGTCGATAACACCCCCCGAGGTGGAGACGCGCCGGGCCGACCGCGTCCTTGGCCGCGGGCGGGCCGCACCGATCATGGACGCAGGCGCCAGAAGGTCGGCCAGGGCGCGGCGGACTAGGAAGCCAACATCGCGGGCGCGCGTTGGCGGCGGCGACGCTCGTCGAGCGCCAGTCGCGTGCGCAGTTGGGCGTCCAGGGCCAAGGTCGCGTCGCCTCGACGCACGCCCTCGACCAGGGCGCCCGCGGCGTCCACGATCCTGGCCAGCAGATCCGGGGAGGGCGGGGTGACGGGGTCGGCGAAGGCGCGCACCGAATAGCCCGCCAGGCATCGCGTGATCACGTGCAGGGCCGGATTGGCGGCGGCCTCGTGCAGGAGCCTTTGCAGGGCGTACCAGGCCTCCATGACCCCAAAATCGTGGGCGGCGCTCATCCGCCGATGGATCGCTTCGAGCGCGTCCAACAGGCGATCGGTGCGCGTGGCGGCCACGCGCTCGGTGGCGCGCATATTGAGCTTGTGGCAGACCCAAAGACACTGGGCTTCATTGGCCTGCGAGGCGGCGAGATAGCCGTGCACGAGGCTGACCAGGGCGTCGCCGTCGGGGATCCTCAGGCGCGCCCCGCCCGCGCGGCCTTTCTGGCAGATCACCACGCCAGCGTCCTCGAGGATGCGCACGGCCGCGATGATCACCGCCAGACTGACCTCATGAATCTCGGCCAGCTCCCAGAACGAGCCCAGCCGGGTCCGCGCCAGGCAAGCCTCATGGGTGATCGAGGCGGCGATGCGCGCAGCGACGATGGCGGCCAGGTTGGTGGGATCCTGCGCCAGCGGCGGCGAGGCGGGGGCGGGCGGCGCCGGTGCGCCGGCCGGCGCTGAAAGGCGGCCCGCAAATTCGTCCAGGCATGTCAGGATCAGGCTCAGGACCGGATCGTCTTCCTCGCCGCGCCCGCGCCGCCGCGTCGTGGCTTCGGCGCTCAGCGCCTCGAAGAAGGTTCGCGCCTCCCGGATGTGTTCGAGGGTCGCGCCGGTCCAGCGCAGGTGATTGGCCAGCGCCGCGGCCGTGGCGGACGGCGAGGGACGCAACACCATCAAGCCGCCGCTGCGGCCGCGCTGCTGGCGACAGGCGCCGCGCGATTCCAGAATGCGGAAGGCCTGGCGCATCAGGCGCACGCCAACCCCGAAGTCGGCGGCGATCACGTCTTCCGGGCCATAGACCGCGCCTTCGGGCCAGCCCTGCCTTTGCAGGGAATCCTCAACCTGCATGGCGGTCAGCGGACCCAGCCGCCGCGGGGTCTCTTCGCCCCGCGCGATGGCTTCGCCGCGGGCGATCGCCTCGTATTCGCGGTGCGGCCCTGGCAGCAAGCGGCGCGGCGGCTCGAGCCGCGATCGGCGCGCGCCGCCGACTGGACTGGTCAATGTCATCCTACCTCCCGAGATCGCCTGGGCCATTCGAAGAACCGGCTCAGCCCTCCAGGGCGGCCGTGTCGGGATCGCTCGGCCAGGTTCCAGTCCAGGCCGGAGCGCCGGCCTATGGGGCCGGCGCGATCGCCTGCGTCAGGTCAAGGCGATTGGCGCCGGGTTTGAGGGCCATGCGGCGACCCCTCCACTCGAACACGCCCTCGACGCCGGCCGGCAGGGTCACGGTCGCGGTCAGGTGATCGCCGTCGCGGACGTAACGCGTTTCGATCAGGCCGCGGGGATGGGCGATCGCCGCGTCCAGCTTGGTCAAGGCGCCCAGATGCGGCGTCACGCGGACACTGGTGAAGCCTGGGGCGGCGGGCTGGACGCCGGCGACCAGGGTGAGGAGGTCGGCCGTCGGGTGCGCGCTCCAGGCATGGGTGTCCGAACGCGAGGGATCGTCGCTCTCGGGCCAGGTGGTGAAGTTCTTGCCCAACATCCCGCGCCAGGTGTCGAGGAGCTCCAGATAGCGATCGCCCAGGCCAGCGTGCTCGAACGCGCGGGCCAGGTAGAAGGCGAAGTAGTAGGAGACGCCGGTGATCCCGGGCGGCGGCTCCAGCCCTTTTCCGCGGACCGTGACGCGCTCGAGGATCGCCGCCTGTTGGGCGGCGTCGGCGACGTCGTAGAGCACCGCCAGGGCGTTGGCGTGCTGGCTGAAGGCCTTCTTCTCGGGCGTGTTGGCGAACAATCCCCGTCCCGCGTCCCAGCATTGGGCGCGAACAGCGGCCGCGGCGGCCTTGGCCTTGGCCAGGTCGGCGCTGGCCCTGGCCGGGTCGCCCAGCGCCGTCTCCAACTGCGCCGCCTGCTTGAGGGCGCCGACATAGGACAGGCTGATCACGCAGGAGTCCGGACGCGGCGGTTCGCCGGCCTGCGGCATTTCGCTCAGGCCTGGACGCCAGTCGACAAACTGCCAGCCGGGCGTGTGCTTGATCAGGCCCGAGGCGCCGACATAGCCGCCATACCAGTTCAGCACCCCGCGCATGCCGGCCAGATTGCGCTTCAGCGGCGCGGTGTCGGGCGCGTGCATCCAGTAGTCATGCAGCATGCCGATCCACAGCAGGGTGAAGGGCGGGATCGACTGGTCGCTGCGCGAGGGATAGGCCGAACGGGGCAGGCCGTTCAGGGTCGAGTGCTCGATCGCGTCGATCGCCTGCACGGGCAGGCGCGTGTCGCCGGTCACCGCATAGGTGATCAGGGCCTGCAGGCGGGTGTCGCCGATGTACTGAAGTTGCTCCCAGTAGGAGGAGTCCTGATAGGTCTCGTGCGCATCGACCCGCGCGGTGTCCCAGCCAATGCGCCAGATCTGATCCAGCGCCGGGTCGCTGCTGGCGAAGCGGGCCTTGGCCTGGAACGGATAGCCGGTCCTGAAGCGCTCGGCCTTGTTCAGCGTCAGGGGCTGCGCGCCGGTCTTCACCCGCACTTCCAGAAAGCGCCAGACGCGCCACCAGTAGGGCTGATAGAGGCGCTGGGCGCCGCCATCGGGCAAGATGGTGTCCGACAGGCCCAGGGCCTGGCCGCCCTCGACCTGGGCCCGGTCGCTCAGTCGCGTCTTGTCGGCGGCGTAGAGCGCTTCGGCATAGGTGAGGGTGATCCGCGCGCCCTGGCCGCCGGTGACGGTCAGCGCCGGGTAGGCGGCTTCCACCTTGCCCGCGTCCAGCAGCAGGACCGCCTCGCTGTTGGCCGGCACGGTCAACGGCGCGTCGGGAAAAGTGGTCTGGCCCGCGCCCTCGGCGCGCGCCAGGCGTCCGATCGGAGCGGGCGTGTAGGCCATGTGGGGCAGGGCGTCGGAGACCAGCGTCCAGGGCGAGGCCTCGCCGGGCGCGAGCGCGGGGCTGGCGGCGACCCAGTCCGTCGCCGTGCTCCGCGTCGCGGTCCAGCTCCAGTCGGCCTTGGCCCCGTCCAGGGTCTCGGGCGGTCCGGCGGCGTAGAAGGTGCGGCCCACCGCGGCCTGGACCTGCGCCATGCCCGGCGCCACCGTTCGGCTCTCGTCGCGCCGCACCCGCCAGGCCGGTCCCGTCGACGCCCAGGTCAGGGCCGAGGTCTCCGGCGTCATCGAAAAGCCGGTTCGGGCGCTCACCTGAGCCAGCGGCGCCATCGAGGCGTCGTTCCAAACGCGCGCGGCCAGGACGTTGACGCCGGGCTTGAGATAGGGGGCCAGGTCGAACCGCTCGTAGCGCCAATGCTTGAGGTCGCCCCGGGCCGGGCCGGCGCCGACGCGACGGCCGTTGACGAACAGCACGAAGCGATTGTCGGCGCTGACCCGCACCAGCGCCGTCTTGGGCGCCGCCTTCAGGGTCACCTCGCGGCGAAATTGCAGGGCGATGGGCGCGGCTTCCACGTCGGCCTTCGGCGCGGCAGGGTGGGTGATCCACGGACTCTCCGCCCGAGCGACCAGGGGCGCGGACACGCCCAGCACCAGCAGGACCGCAACGGCCAGGAGGGACTTCGGGCGCGCCGCAGACGCATGAACCGCCTTGGGGCGGTCGGCGGCCTGGGGTGTCGACGAGGGGTCGTGCATCTGTCCTCCCGGAAGAAAGTCCCCGGCTGGATCCGGTCGATCAGCCGATGTTGTTGCGATCAAATTTGCTCGAAAATGACAAATTAGCAACCGCTCGTTTGAACGGTCAAGCGGGCGGGGAAGAACGGCGATATGCCGGAAATGCTTGGGTTATCCGCCGCGCGGACGCAATTTCGGCGACGAAAGGTCGTCTGGCCCAGGAAGTTTGACGGCGGCGCGCCTCGGGTTCGGCGCGCAAGATCGATCATTGTTTGCGCTAATATGAAGCAAAATGATTGACTCGGGGGGTGGCCCAAGGCACGCCTTGACCAAGAGACGAACCGAGACGGGCGCGGCATGGCGTCGAGGCTCGCGCTTCGCCCGTTTTGGAGGAGGATCCATGAAGACCATCAGCCAGGCCGCCGGACGCCATTCGTTGTCGCGCCGCGGACTGATCGTCGCCGGGGCGGCCACGGCCTTGGCGCCGAGCCTCGGCTGCGCCCAGGCCGATGCGCTGCCTTGGCGCCTGCCCGAGATGAAGACCCTTCAGATCGGCGGCCAATCGATCGCCTACTACGATCAGGGCTCGGGCCCGGCCATCGTTCTGGTGCACGGCATGAGCGGGTCGGCGAGCCTGGAATGGGGGCGGGTGATCGGTCCTCTGTCGCGCGACTTCCGCGTCGTCGCCCCGTTCCAGATCGGCTTTGGCCCTTCGTCGCAGCCCGATCTGCCCTACGACGCCGAAACCTTCGTCAGCTATCTTGGCGGCCTGATCACCGCGCTCGGCCTGGACCGTCCGGTCATGGTCGGAGAATCCTTCGGCGGTTGGGTGGTGGGCCACTATGCGCTGGCCCAAGGCGGGCCTTCGCGCCTGGGCGGGACTGTGCCGGCGATTTCGAAGCTGGTGATCGTCGACGGCGCCCTGCAGATCAAGGGGCCGCCCCCCGCCGGCCCCAACCCGCCGCGCAGCATCAACGACCCGGCGATCGGCGCCCAGGCGGGCGCGGTGTTCGAAGGACGCCCGCGCCCCGACAACAGCCTGGTGACCTCGCGCGTGGTCGGCGGCTCGATCATTCGCCAGTCGCTGGACGATGCGCGCCTGGCCCAGATCAAAACCCCCACCCTGGTGATCTGGGGCGACGCCGACGAGCTGTTCCCCGCCGAGCGCGGGCGCGCCTATGCCCAGGTGATCCCGGGCGCCCGCTTCAGCCTGATCGCGGGCAGCGGCCACATCCCGTCCGTCGAGCGACCGCAGGCCTTCCTCAAGGCCCTGACGGATTTCGTCCGGACTTGACGCGCGGGCCGCTCTATCGCCAGAGAGCGGCCCTTCCGAGCGGCAGTCAGGGGTGGAAGCGCGACGTTGACGGCGATACAGCAGCCGCCTGTACTTAGCTTTATGAAGACTGGGTGCGTTGGCCGTTGGGCCGTATCGATCGCAATGGCGCTGCTAGCGCTTGCTCCGGGCGCCATGCAGGCGTCGGCGGCCGAAATTTGCGCTTTTCCGACGCCGCCTCGCGTCATCGCCAACGAGGGCGTGAGCAGCGCCAAGGGCTCCCGGCTCCTTCAAGTCTGGGATGTTCCCGACGCGCGGATTTACTGGACGACGGCGGACCCGGCAGATCCAGTCTTTCGAACCTTCGTCGCCGACGTGGCAAAACGCGTCCCGTCGACCGATCCCGTCCGGCTGCTTCGGACCTCGCCGGCCTGGGACAATCCACGACTGAAGCAGGGCAACGCCTTGGTGGCCGACCGGGCTAGCGAATGGATTCGTCCAGCCGGTTGCCTGGAGAAGCTGCTGCTATCGGTGCAGCACGGACGCGTAAACCTCTTCGAACGTCCGACCGAGTTCGCCGCTCTAGTATTGCGCTCGCCCGAGCGCGACCGGCTGCGGATCTACTACCTCACAATCAATGAGGACGGGATCGGCCGCATGTCGCCGCTCACAGCGCCCGCAATGGTCGACATCAGGGCTGGCTGGCGCATGGAGATCATGTTGCACAATCACAGCTTTCACCCGGGTCAGCCATCGCTCGACGGCGTGTTGGCGCCAAGCGAAGCGGATGCCCAGTTCATGGCGAACTTCGCGGCAGATGCTGGTCTGCAAGCTGCCTGGATCACAAACGGCCTGCACTCCAGCCGTATTCCCGCGTCGGCCTTTGGATTGTTCACAGCTCCCGCCGAGATAAACCCCTCAAAGTGAGGCTCGTGGAGCGTTAGAAGCCGGTGACCTGACGCCTTAAAGGTCTCACAAGGGTGGAAAGTCGGCCTAGACGCTCTCAACCTTGACGTTAAATGCGGGCGGATTAGCCTCACTGAGCAGTGGCGATCGTGGAGATTGGCGTGTCGGTTTTGGCTCTAATCCTCATTGGATTGTTGGCGGGGCAAAGCGTCTCATCACCGAATCCGTCGCCTTCTCCGCCCGCGACGAGCTCCGACGTTCAAGTTAAGGCGCGTTTCGAGCCCCCGGCTGCCCACAAGCCAACGGCCTATGAGCTCGTTCATGGCCATGTGACTTTCAAGGCCGTAGTGGCTGGACGCAGCGTTTGGGCTCTGCTGGATACTGGGGCGGAGCGCAGCCTGATCGACACAACATTGGCAGCTGACGCCGGTCTGCAAATCGGTGCGCCGCAGGGGACGGTGCGAACGTCCACTGGGTCTTCGATCCCGAAACGGCGGGTGTCTGACGTCCAGATCAGGATTCCTGATCAACTTGAGATTCAGAGCCCCGCTGTGGCCGGTTTTGACATGGCCGCGCTATCGGCGGCGATGGGCCGCAAGATCGAATTCGTTCTGGGAGCAGACTATCTATCCCAGCTCTCGGTCAAGCTGGACCCGGCAAAACGAAGCCTCGACCTCTACCCATCGGGCGTATTGCGACCTCCGGCGGGCTTTCCATCTCTGCCCCTCAAAGACGGCTATCGGATTGAGATCGACGTCGATGGCAAGCCCGTCGTGGTGCAAGTTGATCTGGGTGCCGCCGGCGCCCTCACGCTCAAGCCGAATGCCTGGCAGCGGGTCGGACCACCCAATGCTAGCGTCCAGCGGGGGGAAACCGTTGGCGTGGATGGGCTAAAGCAGGCTGCGGATTTCGGTGTCCTCCCCGTCGTCAGCCTTGGTGCCAATCGCTACTCGAACGTTAGAACCAAGATATTCCCCTGGCCTAGTGACGACACCGAAGGGACGATCGGCATGGATCTCCTGGATCAGCTTTTCATCGTGCTCGATGCCAAAGCCGGCAAGATGTGGCTCGCACCACGGGCTGCCATGCCGCGAGATTGAAGGCCTAGATTGGGTTAAACGCCAAGGTCCGACTTGGGGCGGGAGGGGAAATTAGCCGACCGCCGCAAAGCCGACCTTCAGCTGCGCGAGGCGGCGTGCCGCGAGCGTCCGGTTTCCGGAACGAGGTGACCTTCCGCTCCCGACCCTGTTAGGACCTTTGGAAGGTCTTCTTCCCGACCAGTTCTACGTCGGCTAGGCTTTATGGATGAGCCACGGGGTAACGCTAGATGCCAGTTCCAACTGTGATCTTCGCTGCCGCAGCGCTGGCCCAACTAACGACCTCAGCGCCTTCTCCTCCTTCGCTTTCGGCCATTCCCCTGCCGAGGGCGAAAATTAGCCTGCGCTACGCCGGGCGGGAGGCCGAGCGTCCCGTTCCTTTTGAAGTCGTGAAGGGTGTTATCGTCTTCAAACTCACAGTAGCGGGGCGAGAAGCGTCGGCGATCCTCGATAATGGAGCGCAACAAAGCTTATTGGATGAGGCCTTTGCGCGGGCTGCCGGTCTCGAAGTTGGCGCACCCGATGGCACCATCGTTACGCTAAATGGTTCGGCGCCCAAGAGGCGCGTCTCGAAGGTCCCGTTATCGGTACCCGGTGCGTTCGAGACGGAAGTGCCCGCAATGGCGACAATGGATATGGCCGCCCTTTCTAAGATCGTTGGTAGGAAGATCGATTTTGTTTTTGGCGCCGATTTCTTCGGGATCAACGTGCTTGCCATCGATCCGGCGCGGCGAATGCTACGAATTGGACCACGCGGCGGCGCACGGCTGCCGCCCACAATTCCAGCCTTCGACCTAAGCGGCGAGAGGCCGCACATTCAGGTTCTGGTCAATGACCGGCCGGTCAGCCTGGAGGTGGATCTCGGCTCCAACGATATGCTGGTCCTTACGCCCGAAGCTTGGGCGCGTGTTGGCGAGGGCGTGAACAGCGGCGTGTCGGTGCGAAACCGCGACGTCACGGACCACACCAAATCAACTCAAGTTCAGATCGAGCGACTGCCGCAGGTTAAGCTCGGCCCTATACAAGCTGACAATGTCACCGCTTCGATCAAGCCCTGGCCTATCTCGCAAGGAGACGGGTCCATAGGTTATGGGCTGCTGCAGCGGTATCTGGTCATCATTGATGCCGGTGTAAATAGGATGTGGCTCGCTCGTCCTGTGCCGGTGCCCTGATAGGGCGAATAAAACTGAAGCCTGCCCGAAACGTCTATTAGCGCTTTCCACCCGGTGCGGACCTGCGAAGGGGCCGCTGTATTCTACCCAAGAGCTGGAGAGGCCGCGGCCGGCTAAGCCGGACGAGCTCGCCGCCTCGTTGTTATTGCACCGCGCAAAGGGGTAAGGTTGGCAACTAGAGGTTATCGATGGGGGCGTAGGTGAAGTTTCTGTTGGCTGCCGTCATTTCGCTGTCGGCCGGCGCGGCATTCGCGCAAACGCCCTCTTCCGGAGCGCCCTTCTTGTCCGTCAACTGCGGCACTCCGGACCAGAGGGAGCAGGCCGCGAAAGCCCAGCTCTCCAACAGTTCAACGCCTGATGTCGACCTTGCGGCGGCGACCCGGGCCATCGCGCTGGGCAAGGCCCAACATGCCAACGTTCTCGATGGGCAGCCGGTCGATGACCCCTATAGATCAGCGAGCCGGTTCGGCGCCTTGGCCAAGACAGCGACGGATCCGGAAATCGCCGAGCTGTACCGCCGGACCGCTCGTGATCAACTCAACCGGAGTATCTTCACCGCAGCGATGCGGAAGGCAAGTTGGGCGACAGGCTTGAACGATGTTTCGCTTGCCTACGCATTTCAACGTCTCTCCAGCGAAGGGTGCGGCGTCGAAATCGACAACCTTCGTTGGATTCGGGATCGCATCGCCTCCCGGGGCTGGTTCAAGATCAGCGCCCATGGCGCGGACGCTGACGGCGCGGCATTTCTGTTGGTCCAGCACGCCGATCGTGATCCTGATTTCCAGAGTCAGGTGTTGACGCTCCTGGAACCCCTGGTCGCCGCTGGAGAGACCAAGCCCCTGAATTTCGCCTATCTGTTCGATCGCGTCGCGGCCGCGAACAACCGACCGCAGAGATACGGCACGCAAGGTCGTTGCCTGCCGACGGGCTGGACGCCGGTCGTCGCGATCGAGGACGTCGGCGGGCTGGAAGCCCGCCGAGCGGCCGTGGGCCTGCCGCCGCACCAGGAGTACGTCAAACGTTGTGTCCCCGCTGGGACGCCTAAGACGCCGGGATAGGCTACGTGCGCCCATCAAGCATCCTGGTTCTGGTCGCCTGGTTACTACAGGCCGGATCCACGCTCGGCGCCGAGAGACCCGGCGAGGGCTTCGACGTCACGCACTACGCCCTGGCGCTGACGCCCGACATCCAGAACAGGACCCTGTCGGGCCGTGAGGTCATCACGTTGCGGGCGACCAAAGACCGGCTACGGAGCCTCATCTTCTCCGGTAGTGCGCTCAGCATCGACAGCGCGACGCTCGACGGCGTCCCCGTGGTCGTCGAAACCGGGGAAGAGACGCTCTCGATCAGGCTCGCCGAGCCGCTGGCGCGGGGGCGCGCCGTTAGGCTGGAGCTGACCTATCACGGCCGCCCCGCGCGCGGCCTGTCCGGTTCGGCGACGTCGCTCTACACGAGCTATTTTGCCTGCGACTGGATGATCTGCGCCCAGGAGACGTTCGGCGACAAGGCCGCGTTCTCGCTCGCGCTCAAGGTCCCAGTCGGAATAGACACGCTGTCGGTCGGCCGGAGGGTCGCCAGGATCCGAACCTCCGACGGCCGTGAAATTCACCGATGGACGGCGCCCCGCCCCTATTCGGCCTATCTGTTCGGCTTCGCGGTAGGACGGTTCGCCCGCGTCGAAGAGCGCGTCGACGCGCGTGTCCGGGCGGCTAGACTCGTCTATCTGAGCGACGTCGCCGACGAGGGGGAACTGAGGCAGCGGTTCGCCGAGACCGGTGGGATCGTCCGCTTCTTCGCCGACAAGGCCGGCGCGCCGCTTCCGGTCGCGGCGTATAGCCAGCTCCTGGTCGAGGGGCGCGAGGCTCAGGAGGCGGCGTCCTATTCCGTGCTTGGGGTCGAGGCGCTGCCGACGCGAGCGGACGAACCCAGCCAGAATTGGGCCATCGCGCACGAACTCGCCCACCAGTGGTGGGGCAATCTCGTCACCAGCGCGACGTTGAAGGACTTCTGGCTCAACGAAGGCGTCACGACGTTCATGACGGCCGCCTGGAAGGAGCATCGCTACGGACCCGCGGCCTATGAGGCGGAACTGGCGGTGGCGCGCGGGCGATTGGAGAAGGCCCGAGCCGCGGGGTTCGACAAGCCCTTGGCCTGGGAAGGTCACCGCGCCGCCCCGTCTGACCGATCGTCGTGATCGGGACGGGCCTTCGACTAGGAAGAGCGTTTGTTGGGCGGCCCCTTGCCAGGCCCGCCGCGCCGGCAAGAGAAGCTTTCGGCGCGCTCGGGATCGCCGCGCCCCGAATAGACGGCGATGGCGGGATAGGCGCACAGCGGGCGGGTGCGGCCCGGCCACGGCGCGTCGCGCCCGGCCGTGGCGAGAATCCGATCCGGGGCCTGGCCCTGCTCCACCCAGGCCACCAAGGCGGTGAAGGCGTCGAACTGGTCGGTCGCCGGCCCGCCCATGCAGTGGTTCATGCCCGGGACGGGAAAGACCCGAACGAACTCGGCCGCCCGGCCGTCGAAGCGCGCATCGACCTCCCGATACCAGGCCAGGGTGTCGTTGATCGAGAAGACGGCGTCCGAGGCGCCATGCGGCACGATCAGGCGGCCGCCACGGGCCTTGAACGCGGCCAGATCGGATGAGCGCGCGGCGTTGTCCTCCCAGGCCGAACGGGTGAACGGCGGGGCCACGGCGTAGATCTTGGCCGCGTCGCGATCAAAGTCGTAGGCCATCGCGAAGGCCATCTTGGCCTTGTCGTCCGGCAGGCCGCGCGGCGGGGTGGAAAACACCGCCGCCAGCGAGCCCATGCCCAGGGAGACGTTGAAGGCCGGCAGCGGCGGCTGGGTCAGGCCCAGGGTCCAAAGCCGCCAGCCCGGCGCGGCGAGCCCGCCATCCCAGGGCCAGTCGCTGTAGAGCGCCGCGCCGGCCTTGGTCTTGGGGCCGGCGAACACCCGCAGCATGGCCCCCACCTGGGCCGAGGTCAGGCATCCGTCGGCCTTGGCGCCGGAACAGGTGACGCGCTTGAGCCGCGGGCGAACCTTGGCGGTCGAACAGGCTTCAAAGGCGCCGACGACGCCGTCGGCCAAGCCGTCGGCGCGGTCGCAGGCCGCCAGAACCGCCTTTTGCACCAGGCCCAGGTCCGTGTCGGAAAAGGTCCCGACCAGGTCGCGCACGCTCGGCGCGGGGTTGGCGACCAGCCGTCCGAAGGTCTGGGTGCTCCAGGCCTCGGCCAGCGCCGCGCGCGGCAGTGAAAAGCCGGGCGCCCCGGCCAGGACGCCGTCGAAGGCGTCGGGATAGCGCTGGGCCAGCGCCATGCCCTCCTGGCCGCCCTTCGAGCAGCCGGCGAAGTACGACCGCACCGGAGCGCGACCATAGAAGGCGCGCACGCCGGCCTTGGCCGCGTCGGTGGTCAGCTTCAGCGAGGCGTGGCCATAGTTGAGGCGCGCGATCGGGTCGAAGCCGAAGGACAGCTCGCCGCCGTGCTCGGCCAGGGCGTTGCGCTGGTTGTCATGGCCCGAGTCCTGGCTGACCACTGCGTAGCCCTGGGCCAGGGCGACCTGGCCGCCGAAGAACGGGACCGCGCCCATGGCGTCGCCCAGGACGCCGTTGCTGCCGCCGCCGCCCTGGAACAGGAACCGCCCGTTCCAGTCGAGCGGCAGGCGAAGATGGAAGCCCACCGCGTAGCCCTGTCCATCGACGCCGGTCCGAGCCTGCAGATGGCCGATCACCTCGCAATGGGCGGGCGCGCGAGACCCTTGGGCCGGCCGCAGGATCGCCGAGTCGATTCTGGTGGTCGGATCGGGCCACAGGCCCCCCTGCGCCAGCGCCGCGCAGGCGCTGGCCGAGGCGGGCGATGACGCCGCCGCGGCGGCCTGATCCTGGCCCTGGGCCAGGGCGGCCGCGCCGCCGAGCAACGTCGCGGCGCACGCCGCCGTGGCGCAGAGCAGCCTCTTCAATACGATGGCCATCGGCCGCCTCCCCACACTTGGCGCTGCGCTGTTCCGAGGCGCTCGCGGCACGCTAGGGACGCGGCCTGGACAAAAACAGGCGCCGGATTTGTCCGACTTGGCGCGAAGCGCTGCGACAAAATAGTTATACCAAATAACTTGACTTCAAATCCTGGCCGGAGAGCTAATCGTCCAAACCGCCCCTCAGAGGGCCGGGAGGAAGCCATCATGCGCACGATCGATCCGGGCGGCGGCGCTCGCCTCGTCCTCGAACCGCAAGACCTGGAAACCCGCGGCCCCGAATATGCCGCCATCGCCAAGGGCTCGATCGCCCCCTGGCGGCTGGGCCCGGCCACGGCCATGGCGCTCGAGGATTCGATCCAGCGCGAAGGCTGGCCCGCGGGCGCGGTCTGCGAATCCGAAAAGACCATGGCCGAGCATTTCGGGGTCGGCGTGCGGCTGATGCGGCAAGCCTTCCGGATCCTGCAGGCGCGGGGCGCGGGGCGGCCGCAACGCGGCCGCAACGGCGGCCTGGTGGTTCTGCGCCCGGACCTGGACGCCGCGGCCGCCGCCCTGTCCGACAACCTGCGCTGGAGCGGGGTGACCCCCGAGGAGGTGCGCGAGGCGCGCGAGGTGCTGGCCCCGTCGCAAGCCGGCGGCGCGATCGATCCGGGACGAGCCCTGGCCCTGGCCGGTTTCGAACGGTTCCTGGCCACGGTCGCCGGTCCCTCCGAGGCCCTGCGCATGCAGTTGCAGCTTCCGGAGACGATCCGCGCCAACCGCGCCAGCCACATGGCCTGGATCATCGGCCAGGGCATCACCCACGAGCGCTGCCGAAACGGCGACCGGCTGGGGTCGTTGTGGGACCTGACCGAAAAGCACGGTGTCAGCCTGGCGGTGGCGATCGACGCGATCCGGATTCTCGAGGACGCCGGGGTGGTGGTCTGCGTCAAGGGCCGAAGCGGCGGCGTCAACCTGAGGCTCCCCCAGAGCGAGGCGGTCATCGCCCTGATGCACGGCTACCTGGCCGCCGCCGGCGCGGCCGAGGAGCAATGTGTGGTCGTCTGCCATCAGCTCAACATCCGCGCCGCGCGCAAAGTCGCCGAAAGCCGGTCCCCCGAGCTGATCGCCCTGGTCGAGGACATCCATCGACGCATGGCCAGCGCCCAGGGGGACAGCGTCATGACCACCTGGTACGCGTTGCAAAAGACCCTGCACGATCACGCCGGCAACCGCGCGCTACATCTGATCACCCGATGCCTGGCGGCCTATACGGTGCGATCGAGCGCCATCGACGCTCAGCCGCTCGACCCGCGCTTCCTCGACAACATGGTCCAGGCCACCGGGGTGATGGTCGCGGCGATCCGGGCCGGCGACGCGGCCGGCGCCGAGCAGGGCCAATGCCTGACCCGGCGCGTGCTGGACGAGCGGTCTCCGGCTCAGCGCGCCGCCGCCGCCTGATCGGCCCGGGGCGGGGGCTGGAGGCTCACCCGCCGGCGCCGGCGGCGGCCATATGCTGGGTCAGTTGCTCCGGCGGCCCGAACAGCACGCCGGTCGGCAGGAGCCTGGCCTGGGCGCCCTGCCCCACCACCACGGTCGGAACCCCGCTGGCCCCCAAACGGCTCATCGTCCCGCGGGCCTGCGCGATCCGCAGCCGATGGCGCTCGAGCAGGGCGGGACCGGCTTTGGCGGCGGCCTCCGCGGCCCAGCCCAGGCCTTGCGTTTCCAGCACCGCCCGCAGCACCGGCGTGGCGGTGATGTCGAGGCCTTCGACGTAGCGGGCCGCCTGCAGGGCCTTGAGCGCCTCGAACTCGCGATCGGGCTCCACGGAGGCCACCGCGCTCAGGGCCAAGGTCGCCGGACCGCTGTTGAACAAGCAGCCGCGATCGGCCAAGACCGTGTCGCGGTAGCGTTCCGAGAAGACCTGGCCGGTCATCCGCGCGATCCGCTGGTCGCTGGTCCAGGCGAAGCTGGCGAACGCCGCATCCATGCGGCGCGCGCCCTCGCCCGAAAACAGGCCCGTGGGGGCCGTTCGAAGCGCGACGCCCGCGCGCCGCAGGCGATCAAGCGCCGGCGCGGCGCCGTAGCACCAGCCGCAAAGGGGATCGAAGAGATAGGTGACCGCTTGGCCCATGGGAAATCCTCTCGACGGTCAGATAGCGGCGCGAACCGCGCGGCTGTAGGTCGATAAAAAGCGACCAGGCGTATGCCCCTGGCATACAATCAGACCGCCAACGCCGCCCACGCTCGCCCGCCCAGAGCCATGTCATCGCCTTGGGCGCGGCGTTTTTCGAAAGGCGGGCGTCCAATCTGGCGAGCGATCGCGGGGACCTCGCGCGTCCACGGCGGCCGCGGCCGCCTGGGCGTCAAACGCCAATGTCCAATTCCGGGCCCTTGTTTCGGGTCGCCGCGAAAGCTCGACTGAGGCTCGCGCCCACGACGATCGTGCCCGGCGCCGCTTTCGTTGGAGTCTCTTTGATGATCCGCCGCCTCGCCTGCTCCCTGCTCGCCGCCACGCTGCTCGCGCCCGCCGCGATGGCCGCGCCGGGCGTGACCTCGACCAAGCCGGCCGATCTGCCCGCCGGCCACTATGGGGTCGATCCGACCCACACCACGATCGTCGGCAAGATCAGCCATTTGGGCTTTTCGCTCTACCAGATCCGGTTCACCAAGGTCGACGCGAGCTTCGACTATGATCCCAAGGCGCCGCAGAACGCGGCCTTGAAGGTCAGCGTCGATCCGGCCTCGATCGAGACCGCCACGGGCGGCGACGAAGCCGGCCTCAAGTTCGCCAAGGAACTGGCCGGCGAGGCCTGGTTCGACGCGGCCAAGTTCCCCACCGCGACCTTCGTCTCCACCAAGGTCGAGCCGGGCCAAGGCCAGACCGGTAAGATCACCGGCGACCTGACCCTGCATGGCGTGACCAAGCCGGTGGTGCTGGACGTCACGTTCAACGGCGTCGGCGCGGGCTTTGGCCCCGGCGTCAAGACCGGCTTCTCGGCGACGACGACGTTCAAGCGCTCGGCCTTCGGGATCAGCAAGTACGCGCCGCTGGTCGGCGACGACGTCACGCTGAACATCGAAATCGAATTCGACAAGAAATAGGTCGGGCGCGGGAAGTCTGGGGGAGGTGTCCATGGCCAAGAGCCGTACGCGCTACACGACGGTGGCGATCGTCATTCACTGGCTGATCGCCGCGGCCATCCTCTTCCAGATCATCCTGGGCTGGCGGATGGGCGACGGTCCCAAGGGCCCCACGACCTACGCCCTGTTCCAGCTGCACAAGTCGATCGGCATCACCATCCTGTTCCTCAGCCTGTTGCGGCTGGGCTGGCGGCTGGTCAATCCCGTCCCGCTGGCCCCGGACGACCAGCCCGGCTGGGAGCGGATCGCGGCCAAGCTGGTGCACATCGGCTTCTACGTGATCATGATCGGCCTGCCGCTGACCGGCTGGGTCATGGTCTCGGCCAGCCGGGTGCCGATCCCGACCTTGCTCTACGGGACAGTCCCCTGGCCGCACCTGCCGCTGCTGCCGCAGCTGGCCGCCGGCGCCAAGGAGACCTGGCGCGAGATCGGCGAGGGCGGCCACCAGGCGCTGGTCTGGCTGGCCTATGTCCTGCTGGCCCTGCACCTGGGCGCGGTGGCCAAGCACCAGCTGCTCGACCGCGACGCGGTGTTCGGCCGCATGGCCCCCGGCGCCCGCCCCGGTTGGAAGGAGCCGCGCGCCTGGCTGGCCGCCGTGGCGCTCGTCGCCGTGATCGCGGCCGGCTATCTCTACAGGCCCGCCCTCAAGGCCGCCGCCCCGGCCGAGGTCGCCAGGGTCCCCCAGCCCGCCGCCGCCCCGATCGACATCGCGGCCGCGCCGGCCGAGCCGGCCGGCCAGGCCCCCGCGCCGGTCTCCGACCTTGAGGACCCCGTCGCCTGGACCGTCCAGAAGGGCTCCAGTCTGGCCTTCACCGCCACCTGGTCGGGCAGCGCCATCGAAGGCCAATTCAAGACCTGGACCGCCGACATCCTGTTTTCGCCGCAGGCCCTGGACCGCTCGAAGCTGACGGTGACCGTCGACATGGGCTCGGCCGCCACCGGCGACGACCAGCGCGACCAGAGCCTGCCCAGCGGCGACTTCTTCGCCGCCGCCGAGCACCCCAAGGCCGTCTTCACCGCCAGCAAGTTCCGTCAGACCGGCGAAGGCAGGTTCGTCGCCGACGGAACCCTGGACCTGCGTGGCGTCAAAAAGCCGCTCAGCCTGCCGTTCTCGTTGAAAATCGACGGCGACACGGCCAGCGCCCGCGGCGCCACCACCCTGGACCGGACCCTGTTCGGGGTGGGACAGGGCGAATGGGCCTCGACGGACGCCATCGCCGCCAAGGTGAAGGTCAGCTTCTCGCTGACGGCCAAGCGCGGTTCGACCGCGCCGTCCGCGCCGCGGCCGGGTCGCCCCCTTCCATGATCGACCCGGCGATGAGGATCACCCCGCTCCCATCGCCGAAGGCCGCGCGCGACGGGCCGGCGCCAAGGCCGATCTCACCCCCACCGCGCGCGCCGCCGCCAAGGCCCGCGCCCCTCGGAAAGCCCGCCTGGCCTGATGGCGCGTGGCGGCCCAACTGGAGAGTCTCGATGATGCCTCGTTCCTTGCGCGCCGGCCTGATGCTGGGCGCGACGCTGGCGGTGATGGCCGCGCCGGCCCTGGCCGCGTCCAGCCAGCCCTGGCGCGACAAGCGCCTGCCGGCCGATCAGCGGGCGGCCTTGCTGGTCAAGGCGATGACCCGCGAGGAGAAGCTGCGGATCGTGCACGGCGTCTTCCCGATGATCATGAAAGAGCGGCCGCCGGGCGTTCAGAAGTCGGCGGGCCTGGTGCCCGGGATCGCGCGCCTGGGCCTGCCCGATCTGCTGGAAAGCGACGCCAGTCTAGGCGTGGCCGCCGCCCAGCGCGACGATGACGAGGCCACGCCCCTGCCCTCGGGTCTGTCGCTGGCGGCGACCTGGAATCCGCAACTGGCCTATGACGGCGGACGGATGATCGGCAAGCAGACGCGGCAAAAGGGCTTCAACGTACTGTTGGCCGGCGGGGTGAACCTGGTGCGCGACCCGCGCAACGGCCGCAATTTCGAATATCTGGGCGAGGACGTGCTGCTCAGCAGCCAGATCGCCGCCGCCTCGATCCGCGGTATCCAGAGCAACAAGATCGTCTCGACCACCAAGCATTTCGCGCTCAACGCCCAGGAAACCGGTCGCCACGTGCTCAATGCGGTGATCGACCCTGGGGCGCTGCGCGAGTCCGACCTGTTGGCCTTCCAGTTCGTCATCGAGCAGAGCCAGCCGGGCTCGGTGATGTGCGCCTATAACCGCGTCAACGGGCCCTATGCCTGCGAGAACCCGGAGATCTTCAACGCCCTCAAGGGCGACTGGGGTTGGAAGGGCTGGGTGATGTCCGACTGGGGCGCGGTCCATTCGACCAAGGCCGCGGTGATGGCCGGCCTGGACCAGCAGTCGGGTGAGGAACTCGACGAAAAACCCTATTTCGGCGCCCCGCTGAAGGCCGCCATCGAGTCGGGCGAGATCCCCGAGGCGCGGCTGACGGACATGGCCCAGCGCATCGCCTGGGGGGTGTTCTCCAGCGGCCTCTACGACAATCCGGTCAAGGCCGGCGGCCTGGACATCGCCGCCGACGCGCCGGTGGCCGAACAGGCGGCCGAACAGGGCGTCGTCCTGCTGAAGAACGACGGCGCCCTGCCCTTGGCGGCCGGCGCCAGGCGCATCGCCGTGATCGGCGGCCATGCCGACATCGGCGTGCTGTCGGGCGGCGGCTCCTCGCAGGTCATTCCCAAGGACGCGATCCGCATGGCCCCGCCCAAGGGCGCGCCGGCTTGGGGCGCGGGCGTGGTCTATCACGCCTCCTCGCCGCTGGACGCCATCCGGCGACAGGCGCCTGGCGCGGCGGTGACCTTCGATGCGGGGACCAACGCCGCCCAGGCGGCCCAGGCCGCCAAGGACGCCGACGTCGCCATCGTCTTCGTCACCCAATGGACCACCGAGGCGCTCGATGCGCCCTTGGCCCTGGCCGACGGCCAGGACGCCATGGTCGAGGCCGTGGCGGCGGCCAATCCGCGCACGATCGTGGTCATGGAGACCGGCGGGCCGGTGTTCACCCCCTGGGTCGACAAGGTCGCGGGCCTGATGGAGGCCTGGTATCCTGGCGCGCGCGGCGGCGAAGCCATCGCCAAGGTGCTGTTTGGCAAGGTTGACGCCTCAGGCCGCCTGCCGGTCACCTTCCCCCGCACCGAGGCCGAACTGCCGCGGCAGAAAATCCCCGGCGCAGACGTCGCGCGGCGCGAGGAGGTCGTGGTCACCGACAAGCCGCCGCCGTTCGACGCGCCCTATCCGGAAGGCGCGGACGTCGGCTACCGGTGGTACGAGCGAACCCAGGCCGCGCCGCGGTTCCCGTTCGGCTATGGCCTGTCCTATAGCCAGTACCGCTACGCCAACCTCAAGGTCTCGGGCGGCCAGACCCTGACGGTCAGCTTCGACGTGACCAATGCCGGCCAGCGCGTCGGCCTGGAAACCCCGCAGGTCTACGCCGCCGGCCAGGGGCTGACGCATCGGCTGATCGGCTTCAAGAAACTGGCCCTCAAGCCGGGCCAGACCCAGCGCGTCACGCTCGCCGCCGACCGACGCCTGCTGTCGCGTTTCGACACGGCCAAGCCCGGCTGGACCCTGGCGGCCGGTCCTTGGAGCGTTAAGGTCGGCCGTTTCGCCGGCGACGCGCAACTGACCGGTTCGGCCCAGCTCTCGCCCGGCCGGATCAGGCCCTGATCGCGGGCGAACGAAAAGTGGACGCCGGCGCGATGCGCTGGCGTCCAGGCGGATGGGCGATCCAAAACGGGGCTGATCCGCGGACGGGTTGAAGGATCCGCGCAGGTTTCTGAACACACGAACACGCTCTGGCAATCTAACCGTTCGAATCGTGTCCGGCGCACCCACGCCCAAGTACGCAAGGACGTAAGCGGTGTTCAGAGGCCACGGCCTGATGATCAGGCTAGCGAGGGCTCGGCTTCATGCGCCGCTTGGCGATCTGAGCGAACCGGTACTCGATCATCTGACGGTTGATGTCCTTTGGGTCGTAGGGGCCGCCGTACCAATCGAGCATGGTGCGGCGCTCCGGGTGACGCGGCGTGGTGACCGCTTCCAGAAAGCCCTCGAACCCTGGTGTTCCGCCGACATCTTCGGGCGGGCAGCGCCGGGATCCTTCGATGAAGTGAGGATACGGGGCGTGAGGCTGGGCCGGCTCGACGCCTTCGACCTGGACCACGTGGCGCCAGTTGTCACCGAAGTCATAGACATAGCTGAAGGCTAGGTCACCGCGCGCGATCAGGGCGGCCAGCTTGACGCCGGCGGCGCGTTGGGTCGGCGGATCGGTCGGATACTCCGGATTAGGATCGCCGTAGCGGTGCGGCCCGATCTCGAACTCCCACAGGTGATAGTCCTGCCAGACCTGATCACGACCTTGCGGCCCCATGGGCTGCGGGTGACGGAGTTCTCGGTGCTGGTGGTCATCGGCAAGACGCCAGGCCTCACCCAGCAGGCCATCAGCGCGGCGTTGCAGATCCAGCCGCCGAACCTGAAGACCATCATCGACGGGCTGCGCCGCCAGGGGCTGGTGCGGCGCTCGTCCGTGGCCGCCGACCGGCGGTTGCGCGCCCTGTCGCTGACCGCGCAAGGCCAGCGGTTGCTGGCCCTGGCCAATGAAGCCCACGCCGGCCACGATCGCCGTCTGCTGGCCTGTCTGGGGGACGCGGACGTTCCGGCCGTCCTGGAGGCCTTGAAGCGGATCGCGGCGCTCTAGGCGCGGGGCCCGGTCTTTGAGTCGACCGTCCCGCGCCGCATCGCCGGGAGCGGGGGGTGTCGCCGCGCGCTTATGGCGCTCATCGCTCACGCTTGCCGTCTCCTTGTGCGCCAATGTGATCTATTTTGAGCGTCAATTTCGTGCGGGTGGAGAGGTCTTCGGCGTAAGGCCGGGGAGGCCAATCGGGCCGTTAGCCCTTGACAAATAAGGAATTGTTGCGTCGTCGCACCGCCACGGAATGCGAGGTCAGGCGCGGATATGATGGCTATGCGCCATCATGGGCGACGGAATTTTACCGTTTATGATTGCGTATTTGTCATTTTCGATAATAATCAATCGGGGACGAGGTCGAACCGGCGTCGTCCAATCGAAATAGGGGCGCTCAAGCCCCATTCGGGAGGGAACAAGATATGTTGAGAGGTGCTTTTCTGGCGCCGCGTGCGGCCGTGGGTTACATGGTCGGCGCGAGTCTCCTGGTCATGGCTTCGGCCGCCTCGGCGCAGTCCGTCGCGGGCTCGGGACCGGCGACCGAACTGGATGTCGTGATCGTGACGGCCAACAAGCGGGCCGAGCCCGTGCAAAAGGTCGCCCAGACGATCAACGTCGTTTCGGCCTCGACCATCGCTGATCTGCACGTCCAGAACACGATCGAGCTGACCCAGGTGGTCGGCGGCCTGTCCCTAACCATGACGACCCCCTCCGAGCAGTCGATCTCGCTGCGCGGGATCAAGATGCCCAGCGGCGGCGGCCCCTCGACCAACACCGTCGAGACCTATCTGAACGAAGTGCCGATCACCGTGTTCGACGCCTTCGCCGCCACGCTGGACATCGGCCAGATCGAAGTCCTCAAGGGGCCGCAAGGCACGCTCCGCGGCCGGCCCTCGCCGTCCGGCGCCCTGACCATCGCCACCCAGAAGGGCAGCTTCTCGGAATATAGCGGCTATGCGACGGCCACGGTCAGCGATCATGACGGCCAGCGCGTGGAAGCCGCCTATGGCGGACCGATCAGCGACACCCTGGCCTTCCGCCTGGCCGGCGTCTACGACCACAACGGCCTGACCGAGGTCAAGAACATCAACAACGGCAAGAGCACCTACCAGGAAACCAAGGTCCTGCGCGGCAGCTTGAACTGGGCGCCGACCGATCGGTTCTCGGCCGACCTGATGGCGCAGTACACCAAGCAGGAAGGCGATTTCTACCGCCAGATCAGCGGCCGCGCGCCCTGCGCCGGCGATCAGGGCGGCGCGATCCTGGTCAGCTCGGTGGCCTGCGGACGCACCTTCACCCTGAAGGACAAGATCGCCCTGACCCAGGGCGCCAACCCCAATTCCTATCGCGGCGCGCTGGCCACGCTCAACGCGCGCTACGGCCTGACCGACAACATCGATCTGAACTATGTCGGCGGCTACAACGACACCAAGTACTATACCATGCTGAACTTCGACTTCGCCGGCATCGGCGAGGCCAACAACTTCGGCCGCTACATCGACGTCCTGACCAAGCGCCGCAGCTATTCCAACGAGCTGCGCGTGCAGTCGAACGGAGACGGCTTCTACAACTTCACCTACGGGGTCTTCGCCCAGAACGCGCGCACCAACGGGGTGGCCAACCTGCCGCCGCTGTTCACCGGCCAGCTGAACCGGAACACGACCAAGGACTTCGGCGTCTTCACGACCCAGAAGTTCGCCTTCACCGACAAGGACAGCCTGCAGGTCGGCGTGCGCTACAGCAAGGTCGACATCACCAATCGGGTGAACGGCTCCAAGCGCTCGTATAACGCCACCACCGGCAACGCCAGCTATCAGCACCAGTTCACCCCGGACGTGATGGGCTACGTCTCCTACGGCACCTCGTTCCGTCCCGGCTCGGGCGGCGCCAACGCCGCGCCGCGTCCGGTCATCCCGGCCAGCTTCGGCAATTTCGAGGATGAACACTCGCGGTCGATGGAAGTGGGCTTCAAGACCCTGTGGCTCGAGCGCGTGACGGCCAACATCGCCTACTTCGACCAGAAGTACGACGGCTACATCACCTCGCAGTTCAACGTCGCCTGCACCGGCGTGCCCAACCCCAACGGCCTGGCCTACGGCACCGACAACGGCCTGGCCAACGGGCCCCTGTGTTTTGGCACCATGACCGGCAACGGCGACGCGGTGAGTAAGGGTTTCGAGCTGGAGCTCAACGCCAAGGTGACCGACAACTGGCGGATCGGCGGGATCTTCACCTACACCAAGGCCCACTTCGCCGACGCCGAACTGCCCTGCAACGACTACAATGGCGACGGCGTCCTGGACGTGAACGGCACGCCGATGGTCCAGAAGGGGCGCTTCGTCAGCCTCTGCCGGTCCAACGGGCCGCTGGGCTCGCTGCCCAGCATCAGCTTCAGCGCCAATACGAGCTACGACTTCAACCTCGGCCAGTTCCCGGCCTATGTGCGCCTGAACTCGTTCACGCGCAGCAGCTCCTACTTCCCGCAGACCGGCCGGACCTTCTCGGGCTACACCACCGTCAACGGCTCGGTGGGCGTCTTCAATCCCTCGCGGGACTGGGAACTGAGCCTGTGGGCCAAGAACATCTTCAACAAGGTGCAGGAAGACACCGACGGCGGTCCCTGGACCATCTTCGGGGTCCCGTCGGGCTTGCGCATCGGCACGGTCACCAACGATCGTGAAATCGGCGCGACCCTGCGCCGGACGTTCTGACGCCAGGCCTGTCGCCGATGCGCTGACTGGCGGGCCGCGCAAGGTCCCGACAAGGACCCCGTGGCCCGCCAGCCGGCCGTCGTGCGATCATAGGATCTCACTTGCGGCCGGGGTCAGCGCCGCGCCAAGCTTGCTGGTTCCGGACCAGGACGCGGCGGCGCGCGGCGGCCGATCGCGGCGACGGCTTCGGCCTGGTAGCCGGGCCGGTGGTGGCCGTAGTGCTTTTCCAGGGTCTGGACGCTCATGCCCAGATAGCCGGCCGCCAGCCACATGTCCGCCCCGCCCTCCATCAGCCAGGTGGCGGCGGTGTGGCGCATCCAGTGCGGCGTGATCTCCGCCTCCAGCCCCGCGTCGCGCACGCAGCCCTCGAACCCTCGGCGGATCTTGCTCGCCAGCGGTTTGCCGCCGTGATGCAGCACGCTGACCAGTCGGAAGGCCTCGTCGGTCCGCCGCAGGGCGATCTCGCGGGCCTGGTCCATGGCCCGCCAACGGCGCAGGTGGGCCAGCAGGCGCGGCGGCAACCGGACGACCGGACGGCGCTTGTTGCTCTCGCGCTCGCCGCGGCCGCGCCGGTAGACGATCCCCTTGTCCAGATCGACCCAGGCCTGGTGCAGGGCTTCCTCCCAGAGCAGCAGCCGCATGACCTTGTGGCGGGTGCCGGTATAGAGGCCCATCAGGATGAACCGTCGCAGGTGCGCGCGGTTGGCGCGGGCCGAGGGGCCCAGCCGCACCCAGGCGCCGTCGGCCTCGCGCCGCCAGCCCAGGGCCGCCTTGAGCAGCCGGGCGGCCTGGTCGCGGGTCAGGGCGTCGCGCGGGCTGACCGCCTTGTCGGGCAACCACACGGCGGGACGCTGGGTCAGCTTGTGTTCGCCGTCCCAGTGGGCGATGGCGCTGTTGAGTCCTTCCAGCTCGCGCCGGGCGGTCTCGCTGGAGACCCGCGGCGCGGTCCTGGGGTTCTTGTAATTGGCGTTGGGTTGGCTCTGGCGATGGGCCGCATAGGCCTGGCAGGTCGAGCGCTTGACCTGGTCGAGCGTGCGCTCGCCCCACCCATCCAGCAGCTTGGCGATGAAGCCGTCGAAGGTGGCCGGGTCCAGGCCCGAGGTTCGCGCCCGCTCCGTCGCATAGAGCGCCAGGGCCTCGGCCACCAGCACCTTGGCCGGATCGCGCCGTTCGTCCTGGACCGGCGGCGGGGGCGATGCGGGGACGGGAAGGGCGGGCGGCTGCGCCGGGGCCGTGAGGCCGTGCTTGCCGTTCAGGTAGTCGAGGAGTTGGGCTTCGGCCTGCGCGAGCTGGCCAGGACCGCAGCCCGTGCCAAGTTCAGTCTGGCCGTCACGGATGAAATAGGTGTCGGGCAAGGCGCGGCCGGTGCGCGGATCGCGGCGGGCCTTGCGCAGATAGAGCCGGGGACCTTTGGCGGAGCGGGGCATGGACGAAAGAGCTCGCGAAGCTGAAGCGGCGTGACGAAATACTTCCCGGCGACCTTGGCCGGGACGAGCCGTCCCTTGGCGATCTCGTTGCGCAGCAGGGCCACCGTGATCGGCAGCCTGCCGGCGAAGATCGCCACGGCCTCCTCCAGCCGCAGCGGATCGTCCTCGGCCCAGTCCTCGGGACGTGGGCGGGCGGCGACGCGGTCAAGGCCGGGCATGGTCGGGGCCGGCGCGAAGAAGGTCACCGCCCCTGAGACGAACGGGACGGGCGTGGGGGACAGTGGCGAGACGCCAATAAATTTCGCTCGGCGGGCGCATGACGGCACTATCGTCGGGCCGCGCCCGCCCGCAATCGCGCCCCTTGGCGGCGGCGACAAAGGCAAGCAAAGACAACCGGACGGAATAGTGCTCCGCCTGGCCGACCTCGCCATCGGGGCCGGGCCAAGGCGTCAAGCCTCCTTGCACCGATCCGGCGCGCCGGCGACGCGGCCAAGGGTTCTCGCCGGCCGCTTGCGCGGCCGGCTTCACCCGGACGGGAGAGCGGCCGGCGGTCACGCTCGGTCCCGCGGCTTTCGCCGCTCCTGCGGGCGCGACGCCTGGCGGGCAGGTTTTGGCCTGCCGCCGGCCGCTCGACGCCGCCTCCCGCCACGCGCTTGGCGCGGGCTCCTGTGCAGGCTTCATCTTGCGAAGAGGCGGCCGCTGGCCGCAGGGCTTGGGGCTCCGCCCCCGGCGCGCTTCGGATCGGCTTCCGCCCAGCTTCGGGCCCGGACGGGACAGTCGGGTTGGACGGGCAGGCAAGGCCCTGCAGCCGGGTCCCCGCGAAGCCGCCCCTCCGCTTGCACCCCCGAAGGGGCGCTGGAGCGGCGAAACCATTGGGAGAAGACCAGCCACAGCCTGCTGGTCGGCGTGATCCTGCACGTGCTCTACGCGGAAGCCGACAAGACCCTGACGAAGCGCAGCAGGCCGCCGAGGTGCAGCGGCGGTTCAGAAGCGCGGCGCGCCAGGCGGCGCTCGATCCCGACGACGGCATCCCGCTATGAGGCCGGGGCGATGAAGATCCAGGCCAAGGTCTTTCTGCCCGGCGAGGTCGCCCGAGTCCTCGATGAGACCGCTCGGCGAACCCGACGATCCAAGTCCGAGATCATGGTCGCGGCCCTTGTTCTTCTTCGACATCATGGTCAAGGAGGCCGCCTTCCAGGATGTGACCTGGCATATGTGGCTCTACTATTTCCCGCTGATTGTCGAAGCCCTTGAGGCCAACTACGACGACACGGGGGAGGGGATTGATCCCTCCGATGAGCACCCCACGATCGGCGCCTTCCTGATCTATCACGCGTTCGACATGCTCGGAGATTGGGTCAAGCTGATCGACGAGTTGCCTGCGGATTCGTCCCATCGTCAGGTCGAGGCCGGCGGCCGCCACCAGAACGGCAACATCCCCAAGTCGGCGACCATCGCGCTCGGACGCTCCCTATCGACGGTGCTGATGTCCAACCGGATCGGCGACGAGTTCAAGACCTACCTGATGGAGGTGGTTGCGCGCGACGTGAAGGGCCTGAAAGCCGGGAGTCCGATCCGCGCAGCGCTAATCCACGCTATCGTCACAGGCGGCGTCGATTTTTCCAGGGCCGGTTACCTTCCGAGGCTCAGGACCGCGTTCGGGTCGATCGATTTCGTCTTGCGGTTCGATGTCGCGGACCTGGACGCCGCCATAACGCCGCCTCGACCCGCGCCACCGGTGTCGGGAGCACTGCACGCAAGCCCGCCAAGCGACGCCCCACGGCGAAAGGTAGCACCACGTGACCACCCATGAGGACTCTGATCCCACCGACCCGCTGGATGACCTGACCAACGACATCCTCTGGATCCTGATCGGCGTCTTCGTGATGCGAAGCCGTTCGCAGTTCGAGGGTGTTGGCGGCTGGTCCAGTCAGCGTCTGGGAGAGGAACTGTTTATGCTCGAAGCTTTGCAACGCGACCTTGTCGTTCGCCTGCTCGCGCTCGACGACGACGACAAGGGTCAGCGTTCGTTCCGGTCGGTGATGAAAACCTTGAAGGCGCGCGGCATCCTGAAGGGCACCGACCAGGAGATCGTCGATGCGGCGGTCAAGGCCTACCGGGCTCTGGTCAACACCATGAAGGTCAAGCATCGCAACGCCTACATCGGACATATGAAGGAAGGCCAGAGCGCGACACCCAAGTTGCCCCAATCTCCGGAAGGTTTTGGCGACGCGATCGCCAAGTCCGTCGAGATCGTGGACCAAATCGCGCGCACGCGTCAGGCCTACTCTTTCAAACTGACCGGCGGCCAGCTGATTGATCTTCGGGCTGAGCTTGGCGTCTAGGGAGAGCGTCGATGACATCGCCACAGCGCAGGCCGCATTGCCTTGACGTTCCGTCCTGGCGGAAGTTCACGCGCGAAGAGCATCTAGAATATATCGCTAAACTACAGGCTCGAACTCCGTCGACGGGCCCTGGCGGCGGCGCGCTTGTCGTGCGCCACCGCCTAAGCACGCTCGACATGTACTGCTACCTTAGGGCCCGATTTGGGACGCCTAACGGCATTCAGAACTTTCTTCGCCGCGACGACAGCGACAACCTCGTCCACTGGGACTTCAACCTGAGGGCCGGCGATGCCGATCTTTACGTCATGGCGACCTCCCGAGAGGTCCAGTTCATGATCGCCGAGCCCATGTCGGACGAGGACTGGAAAACCCTGATCCTGGCGATCAAGGCGGACTTCGCGCGGGTTGGTCCGGAGAAGAAGGCCGAATTGGATCGGCTCGAGAAGTGGACCTTGTTTCCCAATAAGTACGTGGCGATCGCCGGTCTCTGCGCTGACCATCACGGCACCATAACCGACGTCCTGGCGGCCGGCGACCCGTTCGCCTTTGACGGGCGCGCCGCCGTAGCCGCCCATTCCTCCGATGGCACGGAGCCGGGCACAGGCCGGGTGATTCCGTCCGCCGACGCCGCGCTTTACGGCGCCTGCCTCCAACTGGCCCTGCTGACGCCCATCATGGCGGAAGCCTTCATCAACATGGTGATCCTAGTTCTTTGCCGTCCGGAAGTGCGAAGCGATAAGCGCCGTTACGACGCGTTCGTTCGGGAACAGATTGATCTCAAGATCGCGGACCTATCCTACAAGTGCCAGGGCTTCGCCCATCCGATCGACATGAAGTCGGATGTCGCGAAGGCGTTCAAAAGGGTCATGGATAAGCGGAACAATTCCATTCACGGCAACATCGACCCGGCCCGCGAAGGGATCGAGACGGTGTACTTCGATGGAAAGCGGCCGCTCTACCCGGAGGGCGGTGACCACATCGGCAAGTTCAAGGCCTCGCTCGCCAAGCATTACAAGCCGCAGGACGCCGTAGCGGACTACGAAGCCACCCACATGATGCTTTTGGAAATCGCCGGCGCCCTGGAGCCGAATTTGCAGGATCAGCTCTGGATGATCCTGGGTGACTCCTACCCAGGCTTCGACGAACGCCGCCAGAAGGTCGGTAAGCTCTTTCCGGATCACTATGTCGGCGGCTATCTACAAGGGCTGCGTTACGACGACGATCTGCACGTTGAGTGGTAGGTCGCTGGGTCGAACAACCCAGCTCTACCAAGAGGTCGGAGCATTCCAGATTTCCGACAAGAAATCTGCTTGGCCGCCAGACCGCCCACCTTCAGCTGTAGGCGAATGTCTGGATGCCAATGTCAGCTGTTGGCGCTGATCGCCAAAGGCCGACAGGCTTATCCTATCCCGAGCTTTCGGCCGATATGGCCCACGACGGCGCATCGCGCAGGCTCGGTCTTTAGCAAGATGTGGATCCGGCCCTCCGCCGGCCCGAAGTCGGCATGGTCGCTGTAAGTCTCGGTCACGCCGTCGGCGTTGGCGAAATCAACCAAGCCTTTGTTGATCCGCGTCCCGCTCTCCGGCCGCATGTAGCAGGTCCATTGCGGCGCGGCGGTTCCATCGGCCGCCCAGGCGCCGACACTGGCGTCGATGTCCCCCAATCGGCGAACCGCCGCGGCGAGGACGCGATCGCCCGCCAGAAGCGCTTCAACCTGACCCCGGACCCTGGGAAGAAACAGCAGGTTGGGGAATAGCTCGGCGCGGCGCGCCCAGAGATCGGCCCCATCGACCACGGCCGGCGGCGGGGGCTGGCGCAAGAAGGCCTCGAACGGTGCCGTGCCGATGGTCGCCGTTATGTTCCGGGCGTCGATGGCGAGTTCGGAGAGTTCCCCGGTCTCGAAATCCATCTCGTAGCGGATCAGCGGCACGGGGGTGATCTGCCAGGCCGCGTGAGTTTCGAAACTGAGGCCGACGCCGTCCAGGGCCCACGATAGCCCTAGAGCCTTGGCGGTCGCGCCGGCGAAATCACCGCCTGCCTCCGAGATCTTGAACTCGGTCAGTACGAAATCCTCGCCGCCGGCCGCTTCAATAACCCGGTCGAACGGCGAGCGGTCCTGGAGCCGTTTGAGGAACTGCCCTTCCTCCACGCAGAGCTGGCTGTTCCTCAAGGCGGCGACGGAATGACCATCTCCCAGCGTGATCGCGTTCAGGCCCAGGTCAGAATTCAAGACCACGTCGCCGTTGAGCTTCTTGAGGGCGCGTAGTGAGCTCACGATTGATCGCAGGTGCCCACAAGCCGTCTCAAGAGGAACCGCACCGCTCGGAAGCGACAGATCGTTCAGGAAGACTTCGATGGCCATGTGGTCGGATCAATCCAGCAATTGATCCAGGCTCTTCTCCCATTGGTCGAAGAAGCCCGACGGCCAATGCGTGAGACGCCCTTCCTTGGTGATCTTCGGCGACTCGAACTGGCTCTGGTTGCCGGGCTCGCGATGGAAGAAGTGGAGCCGTGCGCGGGTCGGATCCAGGCCGCCGTCCTTTACCGCCAACCGGATACCGTTCAGTACGTGGTCGCTGTGGCTCTCGACGATCACCTGCACGTTGCCCGCGGCCGTCAGCGCCAGCAGCCGCCCGATCGCGACCTGGCCCTGGGGGTGCAGTTGCGCCTCGGGGTTCTCGATCACGATCAGCGATCCGGGCTTGGCCCCAAGGCACGCGGTGACGACGGGCAGCGCGTGAGTGAGGCCAAAGCCGACGTTGGTCGGCCGCAGGGGCGCGCCGTAACTCACGCCCTGACCGCGATAAGAGAAGGCCAGGCGGACGAAGTCGGTCATCGGCACTGAGTGGGCGTCGACCCGAACCCCGGGACTGAATTCCTGCAGCCACGCATTGACCTGAGCCAGCAGGCTCTGGGCCTCCGGTTCGCTGGGGTGGGTGAGCTCAGTATTGGCGATGCGCTCGCCGCCGAATTCCAGCAAATAGTGCGCCGTGAATTCCCCTCTGGGACCGAGGGTCTCCCACTTTCGAACAGCATGATGCGATTTGGGAAAGGTGACAGACGGCGTGATCCGGTCGGCCCGCAAAAACTGAAAGCCGTGAGCGAGCAGATTGAAGATCTGCATCTCGCCGTTGTCGTTGGGCCGGCCGACCCTGCCGGGGGAGGCGTCGCATTTCAGGACGTCGGCTTCGGTCTCAATCGGCGCTCGCCAAACCAGATTTCCACCGCCGAGGACCCTCTCGACGCCGATGCCGATAGTGATGACGGGCTCTTCGAAGTCGTGATTGAGGACGTCCGAGCCCGTCCCGAGTTCGACCAAATCGCCATTCAGCAGAAGGTCGTCGGCCATCAGGAAGCCCGCATCCCAGGACTGGCGGATCAAGCCCAGGGCCTGGAGGAGAGTGCTCTTGCCGCTGCCGTTGAGTCCGGACAACAGCGTCAACTGCGCCAACGGAACCGTCGTATCACGGAAGGCCTTGAAGTTTTTCAGGCTGATGGTGTGGATCATACCAGGGCTCCGGCGAACAGCTCCTGGATCCGCGTAAACCGGCGATTGACCTTCGCCACATCGCCGGTGCCCTGGGAGATTGCCGAGTCGAAGGCCCGATCCCCGCACAGAGCGATGAAATCTCCCCTTACTTTGGCACTATTGGCGATAAGGCCCTTGATCTGGTCATCATCCAAGGCGGCGAGATTCACCGAGATTGCCTCGAACAGCGCCTTGTTGATCGGCAGGCGGCCCGCGGCGAGCGAGTAGCGCTTTCGGAAGGCGTCATTGCCGAAGATCGCGGCCGCAGCCTGCATCGAGCGGACGAATGCCGAGCGCATCTGGGCGATATCCTCGATGTTCAGGCCGTTGATGACCTTCATGGCGCGGATGAGGAAGCTGTCCATCTCGGGCTGGCGGTATTGCGCCAGGCCGACCTTGAAGAATGCAATGAAGCGCAGCACGAGCTCCCGGTCGTCCATACGCACGGCCCGCACGCTGTTGTCGGTTGCGGTTGTGAATGCGGCTAGGCCGGCCCAGTCCTCCAGCAGTTTCCGGGCCGACCCGGGTGTGATCGCATGCCGCAATTCCTGCGGCGAAAGGGCGACCCCGCCCGTGTTGATGCGCGCGAAAATGTTGAACTTGACCTCGGCGGGCGTGCCCTTGCGGATCAGGTGGATGACGAGTTCGGTTTCGCGCAGCCGCAATTGCAGTCTCGCGCTCAACTCCGCGAAGGTCTTGCCGTCGTAGGCGCCCAGGTACTCAAGGCCCGTGAGGGTCAACGGCGTCTCGTCGATCACCGAAGCGTCGATGAAGCGGGCGATGGTCGAGAGGCGCTGGATACCGTCCACGATCTCCCATCGCTCGTCATCGTCCTCGGCAGCGTACAGAACCGGCAGGGGTATACGGAGCAGCAGGGACTCGATGAGGCGGCTTTGGCGCTTGGCATCCCAGACGCCCCAGCGGCGTTGGAAGTCCGGCTGCAAGTCGATCATTTCTGAACGAGTGCGTGACAGGAGGAGGTCGACCGTCATCGATTTGGTGACAACATCGATATCTTCAGGGTCGAACGGCTCAGCGATCTTTTCGGCGTCATCCGCGCCGGTGTCCTCGCGCTCCACACCTGTTGCCAGTCCTTGGAGGTCTAATTCCTCTTGAACCACCACGTCTGCCATAGACATTCCAGAACACTCGCAAAATTTGACCTACAGCATAGGTGGCGGCAGTTATGGGTCAACGTTCCGCTGCGCGGGACAGCTCGGTGGCGACGCGACAATAGCAGCAAACGGTCTGCGCAACGGTGCTCCGAACGTCGCGTTTCTGGAGCTGCCCGCGAGTCCACAATTGGCGCCCAACCGCCAGAACACCGTCATTGAGCGTGCAAGTGAGGGGCGACGGCGGACGCCGCATGTCTGCGCCAAAATAGCGCATCGCGATCTGGACCCGCCAGGGCGACGGTTAATCTGGGCTTCAGCGTTCGGAGACAATTGTCGAACCGCCGACTTTTTTGTGGGCGCAAAAGTTTTGAGAACCGCCATGCGCCTCGACGACCTGAAGATCTCCGCCAAGGTCATGCTGCCGGCCATTGTCCTGGCGCTGGTTGCGCTGGCGAGCGTCGCCATGGGAACGTGGCAGGCCAGCAGGATCGAAAAATCCCAGGAGATTTTGGTCGAAGAGCGCGCGCCGACCGAACTGGCGGTGGCTCGCTTCAGCCGACAGGTCGCCACGATCGGCTACTCGGCCTATCGCGCCGTCGCCAATGACGGCGCCTCGCAGAACGCCCATCAAGCTTCCGAGGCGCTCGACGAGGCCTTCCGCAAAGGTAACGGCTATCTCGACAAGGCCATGGCCGCTGATCCTTCTAGCGCCGCCGAAATCATGGGGCTCAAGACGCGCTTCAAGACGATCCACGACAGCGCCCGGCAAGGCGCGGACATGGGTCTGCAGAATATCGACGAAGCGGCCGTGGCGATGATGGACTCGATCGACCCGCAGATGGTGGCGTTGACCAAGGACACCGCCGCCTGGATCGACCGGCATAACGCCGAAACTGAGGTCCTGGTCACCCGATCCAAGCGCGAGGCGGCCAGAAGTTCGCTGATCACCATCACCTTCGGTCTACTGTCGGCCGCCGCGGCCCTGGCCTACGCCCTGTGGATCGGTTCACGAAAGATCGCCAAGCCTTTGGTTGGTCTTTCCAAGACCATGGAAGTCCTGGCCCAGGGCTCGGTGGACGTCGAGGTGGCCGGCGCCCAGCGCAAGGACGAGGTCGGCGCCATGGCCCGGTCGGTCCAGGTGTTCAAGGACAACGCCCTGGCCCTGCGCACCGCCGAGGCCGCCCAGCAGCGCGC
>NZ_LMFX01000025.1:0-58122 GCF_001426985.1 Caulobacter sp. Root1472
TTATCGGTCCCTCCGCCGGCGGTCCGCCTGGTGCTGAGAACACCAGGCGGACGTCCCGGAAGACACCAGCAGCTTACCGCTTCTCCAACAGACAAGGGGTCGAAAGCCCTATTTAGATAGGTCTGAGAGACCGCTCACCCGACCTCGCTCCGCGAGGCCACCCTCTCCCGCAAGGGGAGAGGGACCTAGCTCGCGGCCTGCGACGCCGCCTTGAACACCGCCAGCTGTTCGGCGAAGGCGCGCTGGTAGGCGGGACGGGCCTCGGCGCGGGCGACATAGGCGGCGAGGTTGGGGTATTCGTCCAGCAGACCGTGGCCCCTGAGCCGCAGCAGCACCGAGGCCATCATCAGGTCGGCGGCGCTGAACGCGCCGTCCAGCCAATCGGCGTCGCCGAGACGGTCGGAGAGCTCGCCCAGTCGCGCGCGGATGCGGTCGTGGACCATGGCCAGGCGCTCCTCGTACCAGCTCTTGTCGCGCTCGGTGAACATGACGAACTGCAGTTCGACGATCGACTGCTCGACCGTGCTGAGCGAGGCGAACATCCAGGTGACCGCCCGCGCCCGGGCATCCGGGTCGTCCGGCAACAGCCCCGCGCGGGTCTGGGCGATGTGGAGCACGATGCCGCCGGATTCGAACAGCACCAGGTCGCCTTCCTCGTAAGTCGGGATCTGGCCGAAGGGGTGAAGCGCCCGGTGCGCCGGCTGCTTCATCTCGGCGAACGTGACGAGGCGGACGTCATAGGGCTGGCCGACCTCCTCGAGCGCCCAGCGCACGCGCATGTCGCGCGCCAGGCCCTGGCCGCGATCGGGCGAGGTCTTGAAGGCGGTGATGGTGGGCTTCGTGACACTGTTCATGGCGATGATCTCCCGATCGCTTGTTTCCCACCGAGGACGCATCACCCACGCCCCGCCCGACAAGACACCCTAGCTTTTTCGCAGAGCCGCGACCTCATCGGCCAGCGGAACGAGGGCGACCATTCTGAAAGTGAATTTATTTAATCCTTCCCTCAGGCCGCCGCTTCCCCTTAGGTTGCACAAAACACGGGGAGTGAAACATGCTGTCGAGACGCCGCCTGCTGGTCGCCGGAGCCGCCGCCATGGCCGCGGGCGGAGCCGCCGCCATGGCCGCAGGCGGAGCCGCCGCCGAGACCGCCAAGCCCTCGCCCGGCTTCGTCGCCGTCAAGGACGGCCGCCTGAGCCTGGACGGCAAGCCCTACCGCTTCGTCGGCGCGAACCTCTGGTACGGGGCCTGGCTGGGCTCGCCCGGCGTATCGGGCGACCGCGCCCGGCTGGGGCGCGAACTGGACCGGCTAAAGGCTCTCGGTGTCACCAATCTGCGCATCCTGGGCGCGGGCGAGACCTCCCCCGCCAAGGTGGCGATCTCTCCCACCTTCCGCGGCCCCGGCGAGGACTACGACCAGGACCTCCTCAAGGGCCTGGACGTGGTGCTGGCCGAGATGGCCAAGCGCGGCATGAAGGCGGTGATCTACGTCAACAACTTCTGGGACTGGTCGGGCGGCATGCCGGCCTATCTGCGCTGGACCGGCAACGGCGAGTGGTTCCAGCAGGGCGACCCCGCCCATCCCTGGCCCGAATTCGCCGACTATTCCGCGCGCTTCTACGGCGACGCCAAGGCCCAGGACCTGTTTCGCCACTATCTGCGCGCCCTGGTCGGCCGGGTCAGCAGCGTGACCGGCAAGCCCTATCGCGACGATCCCACGATCATGGCCTGGCAGTTGGCCAACGAGCCGCGGCCGGGCGGCAGCGAGGCGTTCGGCGTTCCCAACCTGCCCACCTACTATCGCTGGATCGCCGAGACCTCGGCCCTGATCAAGGCGCTGGACCCGCGCCACCTGGTCACCACCGGCAGTGAAGGGGCCATGGGCTGCCTGCAGCGCGAGGCCTGCGTGGTCGAGGCCCACAAGCCGGCGAGCATCGACTACCTGACGCTGCACGTCTGGCCCAACAACTGGGGCTGGATCGATCCGAAGAACCAGCCGGCGACCTATGCGGCCGGCGAAGCCAAGTGCCGCGACTACGTGACCCGCCACATCGCCATCGCCAAGGGGCTGGGCAAGCCGCTGGTGATCGAGGAGTTCGGCCTGATCCGTGAGGACCGCGCCTTCACGCCGGGCGGCCCGACCACCCACCGCGACCGGTTCTACAGGATGATGTTCGGCCTGGTCGAAGCCGACATGAAGGCCGGCGGCCCGTTGGCGGGCACCAACTTCTGGGCCTGGAACGGCGAGGGCCGCGCCCAGCATGCCGACGCCTGGTTCAAGATGGGCGATCGCGCCTATGTCGGCGACCCGCCGCAGGAGGAGCAGGGCCTGTTCGGCGTGTTCGACGCCGACGCCTCGACCCTGGCCGTGGTGCGGGAACACGCAAAGGCGGTGGCGGCGATCTAGAAGCCGTCCCCGGGAAGGCCGCCCTAGCAGCCTGGCCCCGCCCCCAGCGGCAGGCAGCGGCCATCCACGTCCGCGGGGACCGGCACGCCGGTGACCGCCGCGAGGGTCGGAGCGATGTCGACGGTCTCGATCGGCAGCACGCGCTCGCGCGCCGGGCCGCCTTTCCACCAGAACAGGATCGGCACCCGGCGGTCGTAGTTCCATGGGCTGCCGTGGCTGGCCACGTAGGTCGCGCCGGCCGAGGCCGGGGTCTGGTAGGGCTGGAAGGCCACCAGGATGTCGCCCACCCGGCCGGGATAGGCGCTGCGGCGCATGCGTTCGGCGACGCTGATCTCGTCCGGCGGCGTTCCCTTGGGGGGCGGGGCGGCGGTGACCAGGGCGCCGGCATCGTAGGCCGCGAACACCTCCGGCCGCTTGGCGAGAATGGCGAGGGCGGCGGCGGTGATCCGGGCGTGATCGACGGCGGTCGGCGCCTTGCCGTCGGCCCCGACCACGTACAGCGACTCGATCCCGCCGGCCTGGACCAGCGGATCGTAGGCCAGCTGCAGTTGCCCGCGCACGGCGGCGTTCAGGTCCTTCAGCCACTGGACCGGCGGCACTCGACCGGCGTCGTAGCCCTGCTGGGCTAGGCGTTCGGGGAAATCCGACCCGCCATGGTCGGCGGCCAGCACGACCAGCACCTGGCCCTTGACCTTGTCCAGGCTGTCGAGGAACACGCCCAGCCGGTCGTCCAGCCGCATCAGGTGGTCGCACATCTCCGGCCCCTTGGACCCGAAGCGGTGGCCGATGAAGTCCGTGGCCGACAGGCTGATGGCCAGGACGTCGGTCGCGTCGCCGTCGCCCAGCTTGAACTGGTCGCGCAGCATCTGGGCGGCGTCCAGGGTCACGCGGTCGGTGTAGGGGCTGACCGACAGGTCATCGGTCGCCGCGGCGGCGTCCTTCGGAGCCGGCCGCGGCAGGGCGGCGCGCCAGGCTCGGCCGCCGGTGACGTAGTCGTCCTCCAGGGTCGCGCAGCGCTTGTCGCCATAGGTCCAGGTGAACGGGTGCGTCTTCTGGTCGGCGACGAGCCGGGCGTTGAACGCCGCCACCGGCGCCAGCCGGGCCTTGGCGTCCTGGCCAGGCTCGACCCAGGTGGTCATGCCAAACCGCGTCTCCAGCCAGAACACGCCGTCGCCGTGGTGACCGGCCATGTTGATCGCCCCGCGGTCCTTGCCCGACACCGCATAGACCCGGCTCGCCGGCGAGACCGCCTTCAGCCAGTCGCCATAGGTATCGGCCATCAGTAGCTTCGGGCTGACCAGCCGGCCGCCGCCGGACGGCTCGTTGGCCAAGGTCACCGACGGGTCGGCCAGGCAATAGGTCTTCTGGCCGGTCGTCAGGTCGTAGAAGTCGTTGGCGACGATGCCGGTCTTGTTCGGCGACTTGCCGGTCAGCAGGGTGGAGTGGCCGGGGCAGGTCTCGGTCATGCCGTGCGACTGGTAGCCGCTGGGATAGACCGTCCCCTGCCGCGCCAGCCGCCCCAGGCCGCCGTGGAAGTCGGCGCGGTACTGCTCGAACAGGCTGGCGCCGAACTGGTCGATCGAGATCACCACCACCAGCTTGGGCCTGGGCGCCTGGGCCGGCTGGGCGAGAGCTGGCGAAAGGGGTGCGGCGAGGACGGCGGCGGTCAGGCCCGCCACGGCGACGGATTTGGACAAGCTGAACATGGCCGCCACCAAGCACCGTCACAAAACCGTCGCAAGCCGAAATCGACCGCACGGCGCTCGCTCGACCGGCCAGCGAGCACTTGCCCCGGCCGGGGGCGAATTCCTCGTCCTTCGACAGGCTCAGGATGAGGAATTCAATTCAACCGCTCTGAACGTAGACCTCATCCTGAGCCTGTCGAAGGACGAGGGCGGCTCCTCGGCGGCGGTCGTTCAACAGCCCACAGCACCTACACCGGAACGTGGCTGACGAACTCGATCAGCCGCCCGTCCGGATCGTGGGCGAAGCCGGCATAGTAGTGCGGGTGGATCTGCGGCAGCACGGCCGGGGCGCGCTCCCGCACGCCGCCATGCTGGCCGGACCGGGCGTAGGCTCGGTCGACCGCCGCGCGGTCGGCGGCCAGGAAGGCGTAGTGCACGTCGACCGACGGCTCGCCCTCGACGATCCAGAAATCGAGGCGCCCGCCGTTCGAGCCGAAGCCCTTCTTGGGGCCGTCGACGACCAGGCGATAGCCGGTGGGTTCCAGGACCTGGCGGTAGAAGGCTGCGCAGTCGTCCAGGCGGCGGGTGCGGATTTCCAGGTGATCGAGCAAGGGAGCGACCTTTCAGGGGAGCGAAACGACGCCGTGACGTGTAGCCGCGCGATTGCGGCGTTTGGCGGCGAAGATCGGCGGCTCAACGCGGAAATTCGGCGCTCCGAGGCGTGGATCTGGCGTAGGCTGAACCCCATGAAACTCGACCGCTTCGATCGCCAGCTGCTGAACCTGGTCCAGGAGGATGCGGGTCGCACCTCCGAGGACCTGGCCCAGCGGGTGGCGCTGTCGCCTTCTGCTGTGCAGCGCCGCCTGCGCAAGCTGAAGGAGGCCGGCGTCATTACCCGCCACACGGCCGTGCTGGAACCGCGCAAGGTGGGGCGGCCGACCTTCTTCATCGTCTCGCTGGAGATCGAGCGCGACCGGCCCGAACTGCTGACCCAGCTGCGCACTTGGCTGGCGGCGGAGGAGCACGTGCAGCAGGCCTTCTACGTGACCGGCGAGGCCGACTTCATCCTGGTGGTCACCGCCCCCGACACCGAAACCTACGACGCCCTGATGGCCCGGCTGGCGACCGAGAACCCCAATGTGCGCAAGTTCACCACCAACGTCGCCCTGGGCGTGGTCAAGCGCGGGCTGACCATCCCGGTGCCGCTGGAGGAGGCGTGAGATTCTCCAAAATTCCGCTCATCCCGGCGAATGCCGGGATGAGCGGTTTAAGAAAGTTAGCGCCTGAGTCCCGCCTCCAGCGCCCTTGCCGCCTCGCCTGGCGGGACCTTTCCCGCGTCCCGGTCCACCGCGTAGTTGGCCTTCTGCATGGCCTCGACCGTGATCGCCCCGTCCAGCCCCACCAGCGCCTTGCGCAGTCGCGCGTCCTCCGCCCGGCCCGGGGCGATCAGCAGCACCGCGTCGTAGGGCGGCAGGGCGCCCTTCGGGTCGCCCAGCACCACTAGGTCGTCGGCGGCGATGCGGCCGTCGCTGGAGAAGGCCGAGATCACGTCGGCCTCGCCCGAGCCCAGGGCGCGGTACATGAAGGTGGGCTGGAACTGCCGCCTGGCCTTGAAGCGCAGACCATAGGTCGTCTCGACGCTGGTCCATTCCGGACGCGAGAAGAACTCCAGGTCGCCGCCCATGGTCAGCTGCGGGGCCTTGGCGGCCAGATCGGCCAGGGTCCGGATCCCCAGGGCCTGGGCCCGGTCGCGGCGCATGGCCAGGGCGTAGGCGTTCTCGAAGCCGAGCGGGGCCAGCAACACCACGCCGTCGCGGCGCTTCAGCTCGGTGCGCAGGCCGGCCAGCACGGCGGCGCGGCCGGGATTGTCCTTGCGGCCCAGGACGTTGGCCCACAGGGTGCCGGAATAGTCGACATAGGCGTCGATCTCGCCGGCGGCCAGGGCGCGGTAGGCGACGGCCGAGCCGAGGTTGATTTTGCGCGTGACCTGCGCGCCCTGCCCTTCCAGCCGATCAGCCATCAGCTCGGCCAGAATGTACTGCTCGGAGAAGTTCTTGGCCCCGATCACGTAGCGGGTCGGACGGGGCGCCAGGTCCGCCGCAAGGGGGGCGAGGGCGACCGCCAGGCCGACGGCCAGACCGGCCAGGCCCGCGCCCCACAGCCGCCGGTCGCGTCGTTCGGTCCCGCGCTCGATCAGGCCCAGCAGTTGGTCGACCACCAGGGCCAGGACGGCCGAGGCGACGCAGCCGGTCAGGACCATCGCCCAGGTCTCGGTCTGCAGGCCGGAGAAGATATAGTCGCCCAGCGAGGTCTGGCCGACGGGGGTGGACAGGGTGGCCGCCCCGATGGTCCACACCGCCGCGGTGCGCACCCCGGCCATGATCACCGGCGCGGCCAGGGGCAGCTCCACGCGCCACAGCCGCTGGCGATCGGTCATGCCCACGCCGCGCGCCGCCTCGACCACCGCCGGGTCGACGCCCGTCAGGCCGGTCACCGTGTTGCGCAGGATCGGCAGCATCGAATAGAGCGTCAGGGCCAGCAGCGACGGCAGGAAGCCGAGCGCCGAAAACCCGTGGCCGAACGCGCCTTTGGCGAGGTTCGAGAGTCCCAGCAGCAGCGGATAGAACAGCGCCAGCAGGGCCAGGCTGGGTATGGTCTGGACCAGGCCGGCCAGGGCTAGGGACGGCCAGCGCAGGCGCGGGCTACGGGCGGCCAGCACGCCCAGCGGCAAGGCGATCGCCAGGCCCAGGGCCAGGGCCGCCGCCGACAGCGCCACGTGCCAAGCCAGCCGTTCCGGCAGCAGGGACAGCAGGCCGCTATTCACCGGCGATCTCCCGCATCCGCGCGGCTTGGCGGCGGGGGGCCTGCATCAGGGCCTCGACCGCCGGGTCGGGGTGGCCGGCCAGCAGGTCCCGGGGCGTATCGTCGGCGATCACTCGGCCCTGGCTCATCACCACGATCCGGTCGGCCAGCAGCACGGCCTCGGCGATGTCGTGGGTGACCATCACCGTGGTCAGGGACAGCTGGTCGTGCAGCCGCCGCACGTCGTCGGCCAGGGCCGTGCGGGTCACCGAGTCCAGGGCCCCGAACGGCTCGTCCATCAGCAGGATCGAGGGCCTGGCCGCCAGGGCGCGGGCGACGCCCACCCGCTGGCGCTGGCCGCCGGACAGGGCGGCGGGGCGGCGCACGGCGACCTCCCGGGGAAGGGCGACCAGGTCCAGCAGCTCGGCGGTCCGGGCGGCGATCGTCGCGGCGTCCCAGCCCAGCAGGGTCGGGACGATGCCGATGTTCTCGCCCACGCTCAGGTGCGGGAACAGGCCCACCTCCTGGAACACGTAGCCGATCCGCCGGCGCAGGGTGGGACCGTCCGGGTCGGCGACCGCCGCACCGTCGATCCGCACCTGCCCGCCGTCGGGCGCGACCAGGCCGTTGATGGTCTTGAGCAGGGTGGTCTTGCCCGCGCCCGATCCGCCGACCAGGGCGACGAACTGGCCCCTCGGGATGGAAAGGCTGGCGGGCTGCAGAACCGTCGCGCCGTCATAGGCCTTGCGCACCTGGTCCAGGACGATGGCGTCGGTCATGCGGCTCCCAGGCTGGTGAACGCGAAATCGCCAGGACAGGCTGTCGCAGGGGCGTCCTGTCACAGTCAGCCAGAACGCGCGGCGTGGGAAGCCTAATGCGACAGCTGATTCCCGGCGCGGTTCGCCGCCACGGGGAACGGCTCCAGGAGACCGACCATGACCTTCGACACGCTCGCCCTCGACCGCCGCTTCGAAGCCCGCGTCACCCCGGCCCAGCAGCGCGCCCGCGCCGACGGCCGCCTGCGCGAGGCCGTCTTGCTGATGGTGCTGCTGAACCTCCTGGTCTGGGGCGGCATGGTCGCCGCGACGCGCGGCCTGATCGACGTCCATCAACTGGCGGACCAGGCCTGGGCCCTGGGCGCCGGCTGGATCGCGGCGCTTCCCCAGGTGAGCGTCACGATCTCGCACTGAGCGCCGGCGCTCATCGGGTTGATGCGGGCGACCGTCCGCCCGGGTGAAAAGCCCCCGCCGCCTCACATCGCCGCGACGCGATCGAGATTGGCGATCAGCCGCTCGCGCAGCGTTTCCAGTTGCAGCGCCTCCGCTTCACTGAAGCACTTCCAGCGCCTCGGCGCTCCCGGCCAGCAGCCCCGCCACGGCCTCTGTTGAGCGTGGAACGCGGCCGCTCATGACGGTAGCGGTAACAATCGCTTTACGCATGCGAATTGTCTGAGTAATGTCGCGCGCACATAACAGCGACCGGGGGGAATTGGGTGAAACGAAATCTGTCTCTCGCGCTTGCCTGCTGGGCGGCGCTCGCTGCAGGCGGCGCCCCATCGGTCGGTCAGTCGGCTGGTCCCGAGCCGGTCATCGTCAACCGGGGCAACCCGCTGTTCCGCGACCGGTTCACCGCCGACCCCGCCCCGCTGGTCGTCGGCGACACGCTGTATCTCTACACCGGCCACGACGAGGCCCGGGGCGACGAGATGTTCACCATGCGCGACTGGCTGGTCTTTTCGACCAAGGACATGAAGACCTGGACGCCGCACGCTCCGATCATGAAGGCCACGGATTTCAAGTGGGCCAAGTCGGACGCCTGGGCGTCGCAGGCCATCGAGAAGAACGGCAAGTTCTACTTCTACGCCGCCGTCGCGCACGACGACAGTCATCCGGGCATGGCCATCGGCGTCGCCGTCTCGGACCGTCCAACCGGTCCGTTCACCGACGCGCGCGGATCGGCCCTGATCACCAACCAGATGACGCCCGAAGGCACGCACAGCTGGGAGGATATCGACCCCACCGTCTTCACCGACGATGATGGCGTGACCTGGATCGCCTGGGGCAATCGCGACTGCTACATCGCGAAACTCAAGGCCAACATGACGGAAATCGACGGCCCGATCCGCAAGATCACCCCGCCGCATTACGAGGAAGGCCCCTGGCTGCACAAGCGCGGCGATCTCTATTACCTCATCTATGCGTCGTTAGACCGCAAGACCCAGAGCGCCGAACACACCTCCTACGCCACCGCGACCTCGCTAAACGGTCCATGGACCTACCGCGGCGAACTGACCCAGTCGGCCAAGAACAGCTTCACGATCCATGCCGGGGTCGCCGAGTTCAAGGGCCAGGCGTACATCTTCCTGCACAATGCGACGCTTACGATCGGTGACCAGGGCGGCGCCGTCGGCCGCCGCGCCGTGACGGTCGAATACCTGCACTATAATCCGGACGGCACGCTCAAGCCCGTTGTCCAGACCGAGGCCGGCGTGTCCGTGCCGCCTCCGCCAGCCAATTAATCAGACAAATAGCCGCGCCCAACCATGGCGCGATAATCCACCGGGGATACGATCAATGCGCCTTCTGACCTCCGCGGCCGCGATCGCCGCCGTCCTGACCCTGCCGGTCGCGGCTCATGCCGCCGACGCCCCGGTTCAGGTCACGCTCGATGCGTCCAAGCCCGGCGCCGTGATCGACCGCCATGTCTTCGGCCAGTTCGCCGAGCACCTGGGCAGCGGCATCTATGGTGGTATCTGGGTCGGCAAGGAATCCACGATCCCGAACACGCGCGGTATCCGCAACGATGTCGTAGGGGCCTTGAAGGCGCTCAAGGTGCCCAACGTCCGCTGGCCGGGCGGCTGCTTCGCCGACCAGTACAACTGGCGCCGCGGTGTCGGTCCCGAGCGCAAGCCGATTGGGGCCGGCGAGCCCAACACTTTCGGCACCGACGAATTCATGGACTTCGCCCAGCAGATCGGAACCGAAGCCTATATCTCGGTCAATCTCGGCTCCAGCACCGCGCAGGATGCATCCGAATGGCTCGAGTACATGACCGCGTCGGCCGACCATGCCCTGGGCGCCGAGCGGGCCAAAAACGGTCATCCAGAGCCGTACAAGGTCGCGATCCTCGGCCTCGGCAACGAATCCTGGGACTGCGGCGGCGCGATGTCGGCGGACTTCTACGTCAACGAAATGAAGCGCTTTTCGCACTTCCTGCACAGCTATAACCCCGCCCAGCCGACGATGAAGCGCGTGGCCGTCGGACCGAGCGGCGGCGCCGAAAACTATACCGAAGAAGTCATGAAGGCGTGGAAGAGCCGTTCCTGGTCCTGGGACATCGACGCTATGTCACTGCATTTCTATGCGACGGGCGGCTGGCCGCCGCATATGGCGGACACCGGCTTTGACGAAAAGGACTATGCCGTCCTGCTGAAAGACCCGACGGCCATGGACGACATGATCAAGACGCAGTCGGCGATCATGGACAAGTACGATCCCGAAAAGAAGGTCGCCCTGGCGGTCGACGAATGGGGCGCGTGGCTGGCGCCGACGCCGGGATCGAACCCTGGCGCCCTGGCGCAGCAGAACAGCCAGCGCGACGCCGTGCTGACGGCGCTCAGCCTCAACGTCTTCGCGCGACATGCCGACCGTGTCCGCATGGCCAATATCGCGCAGATGATCAACGTCCTGCAGGCCATGATCCTGACCGACAAGGACAAGATGGTGCTGACGCCGACCTATCACGTCTTCCACATGTACGTGCCGTTCCAGGACGCGACCTTCATACCGCTGACCTTCGACGCCGGAACCTATACGACCAATGGCGTCACCCTGCCGCGCGTCGACGCCGTGGCGGCCAAGGACAAGGCCGGCAAGGTCTGGATCGCCGTCACCAATATCGACGCGAAGTCGCCCGCGACCTTCAGCGTTTCACTGGCCGGCGTGAAAGCCACGAAGGCTTCGGGCCAGACCCTTTCGGCGCCGAAGGTCAGCAGCATCAACACCTTCGACGCGCCCAATACCGTCGCCCCCAAGGCTCTGTCGGCCAAGGTCGCGGGCGGCAAGCTGACCATCACCGTCGCGCCGGCGTCGGTGACGGTGCTCGGCCTGGAATAGGGGGCAAAACCGGCGGGCCAAGGCTCGCCGGTTTTTTCTGCCAGTAAGGTGGGGAGTGCTCTTGGGCGCAATGCGCGGCCTCTGGCATGAGAGCGCATCCACGGCCCGGCGCTGGACCTGCTCACGATCGCAAGGCGGAGCGGACGTTCGCGGCGGGACGAACGCCCGGCGCGGCCCTCGCTCGCCGCTAGATCGGCATCCGCATGATTTCCTGGTAGGCCGAGATCACCTGGTCGCGGACGGCCATCACCGTGTCGAGGCTGGCCTCGGCCGAGGAGATGGCGGTGACGACGTCGATCAGTTCGGCCTTGCCGGCCGCCTGCTGGGCCATCTTGGTTTCGGCCGCCCGGGTCTGGTGCAGGGTGTCGGTCATAGCCGACTTCAGCAGGGCGCCGAAGTCCATGGCCTTCTTGGCCTCGCCGGTCCCGCCCAGCGAGGGCGCAGCCATCGAGCCCTGGGCGGCGTAGGCCTTGGCGGCCGCGAGCGCGGTGATCATCGCCTAGCTCCTTACTTGCGCAGGATGTCGAGCGTGCGCGCTTCCATGGCGCGCGACGTCTCGATGACGTTCATGTTGGCTTCGTAGGCGCGCTGCGCTTCCTTCATGTCCAGCGCCTCGACCAGGGTGTCGACATTGGGCAGCTTGACGTAGCCCTTGGCGTCGGCGGCCGGATTGCCGGGATCGTACTCGGTGCGGAAGTCGCTGCGGTCGGGATCGACCGAGGCCATGGCCACGCCCTCGCCACCGGCCACCTGGGCGGGCTTGAACACCGGCACCTGGCGGCGATACGGATCGCCGCCGGCCGTGCGGGCCGTCGAATTGGCGTTGGCGATGTTCTCGGCGATCACCCGCATGCGGCCCTGCTGGGCCTTCAGGGCGCTGGCGGCGATGGCCATGGTCGCCATGGACTGGGAACGGATCTCGGTCATCTAGCGTGTTCCCCTAGCCGCCCGGCCGACGCGTGGACGTCTTCAGCATGGCCATGGACTTCTGGTAGAAGCCGACGGCCGCGTCATAGTTCATCCGCGCGTCGGTCATCTTGAGCATCTGGTCCTCGAGCGTCACCGAATTGCCGTCGAGGGTGGTCTCGCTGTCGGCCTGCTCGGGCGAGCGCCACGGGCTGGCCGGCCTGGACGGGGCCATGTGCGCGGCGCTGGTGGCCATCATCTGCACGCCGCCGGTCGCCGTGGTCGAGACGGGCCCGCCGCGATAGGGCTGCCCCGCCGCCTGCTGGTCCAGCGTCGCCTTGAAGCTGTAGGCTTTCAGGTCGCGCGGCTGGTAATCCGGCGTGTCGCCGTTGGCGACGTTCTGGGCGATGACCTTCTGCCGCTGGGACAGATAGCCCATGCGGCTCTTCAGCATCGCGAAAAGGGGAATGTCGTCGGGACCCATGCCGCTCATGGTGAAGAAACAGGGTTAATCGGCCATTAAGGACCCTGCGGCACACCAGGGGTGCGGCTCCGCGCCGCGCCCTGCGCTATCCTGTTCCCCGACTCGCTTCCCGTCACTCCTTCCGCCAGGCGTCATGGACATCTTCCTACTGATCCGCGCCGTCGCCGCCCTGGCCATCACCCTGGGCCTGGTGGGGCTGGCCGGAGTGGCCCTGCGCAAGTTCGGGCCCGACGCCCTGTCGCGCATCACCGCCCTGCGCAAGGATCGCCGGATGCAGGTGATCGAGACCCTGGTGCTGGATCCCACCCGGCGCCTGGTGCTGTTCACCCTCGATGGCGAGGAGCGCCTGCTGATGCTGGGCGAGGGCCAGCTTCTGGACTGGGCGCCCGGAAAGCCCAGGAAGGCCCCCGCCCCGAAACCCGCTTCCAAGCCCTCTTCGGAGACCGTGGTCTGATGCGCGGCCTGCTCAAGCTGATCACCGGCGCCGACCCCAAGGACCTTCGCCAGGCCGCGATCATCTCGGTGCTGGCCGGGCTGATCACCGTGCTCGGGCCCGCCGTGGCCACGGCCCAGTCGGCGATCAATGTCGACCTGGGCACCGGCGCGGGCCTTTCCGAGCGCGTGGTCCAGATGGTGGGCCTGCTGACGGTGCTGTCGCTTGCTCCGTCGATCGTGATCATGACCACCTCGTTCGTGCGGATCGTGGTGGTGCTGGGCCTGCTGCGCACCGCCATCGGCGTCCAGCAAAGCCCGCCCAATCCGGTGATCATCAGCCTGGCCCTGTTCCTGACCGCCATCGTCATGGGCCCCACCTTCGAGCAGTCGTACGACGCCGGGATCAAGCCGCTGCTGGACAAGCAGATTGAGATGCCCGAGGCGTTCGACGCCGCCGCCCAGCCGGTCAAGGTGTTCATGCTGCGCCAGGTCGACCAGGACGACCTGGCCCTGTTCATCCGTCTGTCGAAAATCGAAAAGCCCAAGACGGCCGTCGAGACGCCGCTGAAAGTGGTGACGCCGGCTTTCATGATCTCGGAGCTGAAGCGGGCGTTCGAGATCGGCTTCCTGCTGTTCATCCCGTTCCTGGTCATCGACCTGGTGGTCGCCAGCGTGCTGATGAGCATGGGCATGATGATGCTGCCGCCAGCGACGATCAGCCTGCCGTTCAAGCTGATCTTCTTCGTGCTGGTGGACGGCTGGCGGCTCGTCGCCGGCAGTCTGGTGGAGAGCTTCCAGCGCGGGTCCGGCGGCGGCTAGGGCGCTTTCGACAAAGTGGAAACCGGTTCGCGTGAAGACAGCGCGCCAAAGCAAGCGATCTAGAGAAGAAGAACAATGAGCGTTTTCGTCCTGGGCTCGATCAATCTGGACGCCGTGGCGCGGGTCGACGACCTGCCGCGGCCGGGCGAGACCGTGGCCGGCATCTCGCTGGAGCTGTTTCCCGGCGGCAAGGGCGCCAACCAGGCCGTGGCCGCCGCCCGCTTCGGCGCCCCCACTCGGCTGATGGGCGCAGTGGGCCGGGAGGACAGCGGCCCCAGCCTGAAGGCCAAGCTGGCCGGCTACGGCGTGCAGGTCTCCGACGTCGCCGAGCTGCCGTCGATCCCGACCGGCCAGGCCCATGTCTGGGTCTCGTCCAGCGGCGAGAACATGATCGTCGTCACCAGCGGGGCCAACGCCACCCTGTCGCCCCAACATGTGGCCGCCACGCCGCTGGAGGGCCAACGCGTGCTGCTGTGCCAGCTGGAGACCCCCGCCCCGGCCATCGAGGCCCTGTTCCGCGCCGGCGTCGCCAAGGGCGCCCTGCGGATCCTGAACGCCGCCCCCGCCCTGCCCCAGGGCGCGGCGCTGTTCCCGCTGACCGATATCCTGATCCTGAACCAGACCGAGCTGGCCACATACGCCCGGCTGGACCATGAGCCCTCGCGCCTGGAGGAAGTCAGCCGCGTGGCCCGCAAGCTGATGAGCCGTCCGGACCAGACGGTGATCGTCACCCTGGGCTCGGCCGGCGTCGCCACGGTCCGCCGCGACGAGGCCTTCCTGGTCGAGGGCCGCAAGGTCAAGGCGGTCGACACCACCGGGGCCGGCGACTGCTTCTGCGGCGCCCTGGCGGCCTGCCTGAGCACGGGCATGGACCTGCGCGACGCCGTCGAGCACGCCAACGCCGCCGCCGCCCTGTCGGTCCAGAAACCCGGCGCCGCGCCGTCCATGCCCAGTCGGCGCGAGGTGGAGCAGATCCTGGCGGAGTGAGCCCTCGCCGCTCGCCAAGGCGCGCCCCTCGTTCGCTGACGCCGGACGTCGATACGCCCTAGCGTCGGCCGAGAATTATCCTACAAATGGCGCAACACATCCGACCAGGAGTCGACCCATGCGCCGCCGTGACCTTCTGAAGCTGGGGGCGGTCGCCGCCGTCGGCGTTCCCTCGGCGACCGTGGCGGCCCAGGCGGCGACCAAGGCGCCCGCCGACCCCGCCGCGCCGCCGACCGCGCCCGGTCCGCTCTCCGAGAAGACCGCGCGCGAAACCATCCTGCTCGACGCCGACTGGCGCTTTCACCACGGCGACATTCCCTTCCCCAAGGTTCGCGGCGACAGCCCGACCTATGACAGCACCAAGGCTGGCGCGGCGGGCGGCGCGGCGGCGATCAAGTACGACGACAGCGGCTGGCGCGCGCTGGACCTGCCGCACGACTTCGTGGTCGAGGGCCCGTTCGATCCCGACGAGAACCCCGCCCAGGGCTATCGCCCCAAGGGCCAGGCCTGGTACCGCAAGACCTTCACCCTGCCCGCCTCCGACCGGGGCAAGCAGTTGGAACTGCGGTTCGACGGGGTGGCGGTCAACGCCACCGTCTGGGTCAATGGCGACGTCGTGGCCCACAGCCACAGCGCCTATAGCGCGATCATCGTCGACCTGACCGCCAACGCCCACTACGGGGACACGCCCAATGTCGTCGCCGTCCGGGTCGACGCCGACCCGATCGAGGGCTGGTGGTACGAGGGCGGCGGCATCTACCGCCACGTCTGGCTGGTCAAGCGCCCGCCGGTCCATCTGGTGGCCGACGGCGTCTACGCCCATCCGCGACGCCGCGAGGACGGCCGCTGGGTGACGCCGATCGAGGCCAGCGTGGGCAACATCGCCGAAGCGGCGAAACAGGCGACGGTCGACGTCGTCCTGCTGGACCCCGACGGGCGGCCAGCGGGACAGGCGCGCGTTTCCGGAACCGTGAACGCGCTGGAGACCACGGTGCTGCGCACCGAGATCCTGGTGGACGCCCCGCGCCTATGGTCGGTCGACGACCCCGCGCTCTACACGGTGCGCACCCGTGTGGTGGCCGACGGCCAGGACGCCGACGAACTGGTGACTCCGGCGGGCTTCCGCACCCAACGTTTCGACCCGGCCCAGGGCTTCTTCCTCAACGACAAGCCCCTGAAGATCCAGGGCGTCTGCATCCACCAGGACCACGCCGGCCTGGGCGTCGCCCTGCCCGACTCGATCATCGAATTTCGCCTGCGCCGCCTGAAGGCGTTGGGCTGCAATGCGATCCGCAGTTCGCACAACGCCCCCACCCCCGCCCTGCTGGACGCCGCCGACCGCCTGGGCTTCGTGGTGATGGACGAGAACCGGGTGTTCAATGTCAGCCCCGAATACACCCGGATGCTGTCCTGGCTGGTGCGCCGCGACCGCAACCACCCCAGCGTGGTCCTGTGGTCGGTGTTCAACGAAGAGCCCCTCCAGGGCACGGAGGCCGGCTACCAGATGGTTCGCCGCATGGCCAAGATCGTCAAGGACCTGGACGACACCCGGCCCGTAACGGCGGCGATCAACAACGGGATGTTCAACCCGGTCAACGTGACCCAGGCCGTCGATGTGGTCGGCTTCAACTACCAGATCAAGGAATATGACCGCTTCCATGCAGCCCATCCCAACCTGCCGCTGACCAGCTCGGAGGACACCTCCGCGGTCATGACGCGCGGCGAGTGGGTCACGGACATGAAGCGCAACGTCCTGGCCGCCTATGACGACGAGTTCCGGCCCTGGGGCGCCACCCATCGGGCGGCCTGGAAGGCGATCGCCGAGCGGCCCTACCTGGCGGGCGCCTTCGTCTGGACCGGGTTCGACTATCGCGGCGAGCCCCAGCCGTTCACCTGGCCAACCGCCAGCTCGTCCTTCGGGATCATGGACCTCTGCGGCTTCGAGAAGACCGCCTTTTACATTCACCAGTCGCAGTGGGTGCGCGACCGGCCGGTGCTGCACCTGGTCCCGCACTGGAACTGGACGGGCCGCGAGGGCCAGCAGATCAAGGTGATGGCCTTCACCAACTGCGACACGGTCGCCCTGCGCCTGAACGGCAAGCTGATCTCCGAGCAGAAGAACAACCTCTACGAAGGCCTGACCTGGCAAGTTCCCTATGCGCCCGGCCGGCTGGAGGCCGTGGGCATGACCGGCGGCAAGGTGGTGACCCGCGCCGTGGTCGAGACCACCGGCGCGCCCGTGGCCCTGCGCCTGACGCCCGACCGCTCGGCCCTGGCCGGCGACGGGCGCGACGCCACGCCGATCCGGGTGGAGGCCGTCGACGCCAAGGGACGTCCCGTGCCGACCGCCCAGACCCCGGTCCAGTTCGCCATCGAAGGCGGCCGCATCATCGGCCTGGGCAATGGCGACGCCAACAGCCACGAGCTGGAAAAGGGCGACCGCCGCAGCCTCTATAACGGCCTGGCCCAGGTCATCGTGCAGACAACCGGCGCGACGGGGCCGCTCGTGGTCACCGCCCGGGCCGAGGGCCTGAAGCCGGCTGAGGCGCGCGTCGCCGTTCGGCCCGCTTAGGCTAGGTCCTGGGCCGCAGGTTCTTGCCCAGCACGGCGACGATGATCAGCACGAAGGCGGCCAGGCGGAACAGGTAGATGCCGCCGCGCTCCTCGTGCGGCGTGCCCAGCAGAACCGGCAGGGCGTTGCCCACGGCCAGTAGGCCGAAGGCGGCCGCGAACGCCAGGAACAGTCGATCGCGCGTGCGGCGCCAGAACTTCAGGAAGAACAGGCCGGCGATCAGGAAGCCCGCGGCCAGGGCCCCGGCGATCAGACCCTCGACGGGGGTGATGGGGACGCTCATTCGTCCACCTCCCAGATGAAGCCGTACAGCAGCGCGGCGATGGCCAGGCCCGCGCTGGCCTGGCGGTAGGGCAGCAGGTTCACCTGGGCGAAGATCACCAGGTCGGCCACCAGCAGAAGATTGTTCAGGGCCAGGAAGCCGAAGCTGATCGCGGTCCATAGCAGCAGGCGCGAGCGGCTGGCGCGCCAGGCCCGGGCCAGCAGGCCCGCGCAGGTCATGCTGGCCAGCATGCAGAGGACGTAGACCACCGTCGGCGCCAGGCCGGTCACGGGGAGGCCGCTCATTGGTCTTTCCCCTTGAACTTGAAGGCGTCGGCCAGGGACTGCAGGCGCTCGGCCGGCGCCGAGATCCAGCGGATCACGGTGACAGGCTTGGCGCGGTAGGCGGCGTCCAGGTCGTCGCAGACCTGGGCCAGGACGGCGGCGGCGGGTTGGTAGCGGAAGCAGCCGCGCTCGTCGGCCGCCACCAGGCCCGCGCTCTCGAAGGCGGTCAGGTTGTCGCTCACCAGGCTGTGACTGGCCCTCAGGTCGCTGACCAGTTCCTCCACGGTCCAGCAGCGTTCCGGGTCGTGCTTGAGCCGCAGCAGCAGCTCCAGCGCCCAGACCGAGCGTACGTGCTCGCGAATGAACTGAAAGACGTCGCGGTCGACGGTCACCCGGCCCCTGCCCTCAAAACCTTCGGCTCCGGCGCCTCGGAACCCAGGCGGACAATAGGCGGCGAGCCCGCCGGAGCAAGCTTGGCCGTGGAAAATCGGAGCGGCGCACGCTCGCGACGAGGGGTCAGGCGGCGCGGATGCCGCTGTGCTGGTCGGCGGCCTGGGCCCCGACCACCGCGTCGTAGCCCAGGATCATGTCGACGTCCCGACCATTGCTGGCCAGGGGCAGGCGCAGCCACAGGATCGACATGTGCGGCGAGCCCTTCCAGGCCAGGCTGTGCACGCCCACGCCCGGGCGGCGCTCGGTGACCACCTTGTCCAGCTCGCGGCGCCAGTATTCGACCGCGGCGCTGTTGTAGACATCTTCCAGGGTGCGGCCGGTGATCTCGCGGCCATAGACCGAATAGAGACCGGTGCCGGCCAGCCGCAGGCGGTAGTCGATGGCGCCTTCGGCGCCGCGCTTGACGTCGATCAGGCTGACGGTCGGCAGCATGCGCTTGATGCCGGAAGGGTGCAGGTCGACGCGCGACGGGAGGCTAGCCCCCCGGCGGAGGGACGCCCAGTAAGCGAACATCTCCTGGTGAGCGCGGGCCGCCGTGGCCGATGCGCTCAGCTGCGCGTTCATCTTCAGATTCCTTAACAAGCCGTTGGAATCACGACGATTCACTATGTCTTAAGGACCGAATCGCCGCCAGCAAAAATCACGGCCTACAGCCAAGTTTGTTGAGATGAGTCAATCCGCAAGCGGCGCGCTCGCCCTGAAAACAGGGATGCCGGAAAGAGGTCGTGAAAGGCGCAAGCAATTGTTTGAGTTAGGGTTAATGAACGCTCAGACTCACCTCTTTCAGCGCCGTCGCGACAGTCCGCGGCCCCGGTTTCGGATTTCGTTTTCCAGAGCGTTGAAGCCCAGGAACCACAACCCAGACGAGGCAATCGGCCTGAATGCGCGACGATCGCATGATAGGGTCACGCGAAGACCTCAGGGAATCCGGAGTCCGCGATGCCGAAACCCCTGCTGACCGCCCAGGCGCTCCTGGCCCGAACGCCGCGCCGAACCGCGCCCGTCGGCGACGCCGCGCCCCTCTCGGTCGCCGGTTGAGCGCGGCCATGCGCGTGGCGGTCTTCTCGACCAAGGCTTATGACCGCCGCTTCCTGGAGGCGGCCAATCGCGGCTTCGGCCATCGGCTGGACTATTTCGAGGCCCGGCTCGACGCCAGCACCACCGCCCTGGCCGAGAGCTATCCGGCCGTCTGCACGTTCGTGAACGATCGCGTCGACGCGGCGGTCCTGGAAATCCTGGCCCGAGGCGGGACCCGGCTCGTGGCCCTGCGCTGCGCCGGGTACAACAATGTGGACCTGGAAGCGGCCGAGCGCCTGGGCGTCGCCGTCGTACGGGTTCCAGCCTATTCGCCCGAGGCGGTGGCCGAGTTCACGATCGGCCTGATCCTGGCGCTCGACCGCAACATCCCCCGGGCCTGGAACCGGGTTCGCGAGAACAACTTCGCCCTGGACGGCCTGATCGGCCGCAACCTCTCCGGCCGAAAGGTCGGGGTGGTCGGCACGGGCCGTATCGGCGCGCTGGTCGCTCGTAGCCTAAGGTCGGGTTTCGGCTGCGAGGTCTTAGCCAGCGACTTGGTCGAGGATCCCGAGTTGGTCGCGATCGGGGTGCGCTACGCCGCCGTCGATGACCTGCTGAGGGAGGTCGACCTGATCACCCTTCACTGCCCGCTGACGCCGCAGACTCGGCATCTGATCGGCAGGCGCCGTCTGGCCGCCGCGAGGCCGGGGGTGACGATCATCAACACCAGCCGCGGGGCGCTGATCGATACGGCGGCGCTGATCGAAGGCCTGAAGTCGCGCCAAGTCGGCGGGGTCGCCCTGGATGTCTACGAACAGGAGGCCGACCTGTTCTTCGAGGATCTCTCCAACGAGATCATCCAGGACGATGTGTTCCAGCGCCTGCTGACCTTTCCCAACGTGCTGATCACGGGGCACCAGGCCTTCCTGACCGAGGAGGCGCTGTCGGCGATCGCCGAGGCCACCCTGGCCAGCATCGCCGAAGCCGAGGCGGGCGCATCCCTGACCCGCCAGGTCACCGCCCGGCAGGTCAGGGGGCAGGCTTAGCCCCCGCGCGCCCGACGGGTCGGCTTCCGGCCGCCCTGGCCCAGGCCCATCTGCTTGGCCAGTTCGGAGCGCGCCTGGGCGTAGTTCGGCGCCACCATCGGGTAGTCCTTCGGCAGATCCCAGCGGGCGCGATACTGCTCGGGACTCAAGTCGTACTTGGTGCGCAGGTGGCGCTTCAGCGACTTGAACTTGCGGCCATCCTCCAGGCAGATCAGGTAGTCCGGCGTGATCGACCGGCGGATCGACACGGCCGGTTCGCGGCTGGCCTCGCCGGCCTCGGCCGGGGTTCCCATCGTCGAAAGCGCCTGATGCACGCTGCGGATCAGGGCCGGCACATCGGCCGCCGCGATGGTGTTGCCGCCGACATAGGCGGCCACAAGGCTTGCCGTGACTTCAATAAGCTCGGATTGCTGGTCCATTATCTTGTCGCTCCCCCGACTCGTACTGGTCCGATAGGAACCAATTCTGTTTTGGATAACAGATTATTACATTTCCGCAACATAGACCTGCGAGTAACGACAGCTGGCGGCCGTTCATGGACTGTCATCGCAGGTACCCAATACAGCCTTCAGTTGACTGAGATCTCTATTTCGGACGAAACCCTAGTCCGACAATATTCGTCGAACACATTCAACGACTAAGGGAAGCTAGCGTCCAAAGTCCCTGGAGAGCGCCAGCATCGCGGCGCGCTGCGGCACCGAATATTCGTCCACGGCGGCCTCGTCGCCCTCGCGGATGGCCTTCAGCAAGGCCGGGGTCATGGCCGAGGACAGCGACCAGTTCCAGTAGCGCAGCATGGTCTGGGCGCGATCGACCGCGATGGTGTCGAAGGCCGTCAGCACGCGCTCGAGACCCGGCGTCGGCGCGCCGGAGGCGTCGGTCTCGGGCCGGCGAAGGCCGCGCCACAAGGCCCGCACGGCGCCGCGCGGCAAACCGGTGGCCTTGCACAGGATCGCCAAGGGCTCGCCGCCGGCGTCGGTGAAGATCTTCGCCCCGGTCATTGGCTTCAGACCCGACAGGTACGAGATCTCCTCGGCCGTTTCGCGGGTCATGCCGGCCTGGGCCGCGGCGATGGCGTCCTCAAGGCTGTCGTAGGGGCTCTTGGCGATGGCGGCGCGGTTTCGCTGACGCCGTTCAATGAACTGCAACGCCTTCCGCGACAGCGGATCCTGCCAGCCTTCGGCCGAGGCCAGCGGAAACACGTCGCCGACCGCGTCCTGCAGGATCTCACGCGACACGGCGAAGCGCTGCAGGATCGTGCGCCGCGCCTCCGCGTCCGACCACCAGAACATCACATAGGCGTGGCTGGGCCGCAGCTCGGCCCGCTTGAGCAGAAGCGGGATCAGCTGCGGATTGTCGCGCGAGGACGCGACGATGTTCTCCAGGCCCTGGTGGCTGAAACGCACCAGCTCGTTCCGGAGCAGCGCCTCGATGACCGGCGTCTCGTCCATATCGACCAGGGCGTCGGCCACCACCTCGCTGACGCCGCGACGCTGGGCGATCAGGCGACGATGGTCCTGGGTGCTGTTGTAGAGACAGCTGATCAGGTCGGCGTCGCTGAGGTTGGGCGAATGCTCCAGCAGCGCCCGGGCCACCGGCAGTTCGTCACGCAGCAGCAGGCGCACCAGCACGCCGGGCATCTCGGTCAGGTTGGCCAGGCGCCGCGCCACCTTCTCGCGCTCGCCCACCACCGCGTCGCGCAGCATCTCGACCAGCAGGTCGGCGGTCATGGCGCGCTCGAAGGCGTTGATGCGGCTGGCCGGCAGGCAGACCACGTCGGCCAGCCGCTTGAGCAGGGCGGCGCGCGAGCGCGGGATCGCGGCCGGTTCGAGTTGAGGACTGGCGAAGGGCGCGGTGAAATCGTTCATGGTCGTCCTGACGGCGGTCCGTCGTTCTCCAGCCTAGACCCGAACGCCGTTAACGTCCCATGAGCGGGCTGGAACGGGACTGTGCGCCGCTTCGCCCAGATCCGCCACCGGACGGGCGGTCAGCGCCATTGGCCAGGGCGCGAGCGCGGTTCGATCTTCAACGCATTGGCGCCGTGCACGTAGCGCTCGCGGAAGGCGTCGCGGCGGGGCGCGACCGGCGTCTCGCGGCGCTGGTCCTGGCGTGGACGGTATTCATGAACCTGGGCGCCGACCTGGAAGCCGCCCAGCAGACGCTCCAGATCCTCCGCCTCGGCGGCCAGGGCGTCGGCGGCGGCGGCCGACTGCTCGACCAGGGCCCCGTTCTGGTGGATCCCCTGGCCCATCTGGTTGACCGCGGCGTTGACGTCGGCCAGTCCGCTGGCCTGCGCCTTGGACGAGGCGGCGATCTCGCCGACCAGGTCGTTGATCTCGATCACCTGGCCCAGGATCTGGTCCAGGGTCTGGCCGGTCTCTCCCACCAGCTTGACGCCCTTGTTGACCTGCTCGCTCGACGCGCGGATCAGGCCCTTGATCTCCTTGGCCGCGTCGGCCGAGCGCTGGGCCAAGGCCCGCACTTCCTGGGCCACGACCGCGAAGCCTCGGCCAGCGTCACCGGCGCGAGCCGCCTCGACGCCGGCGTTCAGGGCCAGCAGGTTGGTCTGGAAGGCGATCTCGTCGATGACGCCGATGATCTGGGTGATCGACTGCGAGGATTTTTCGATGCCGCCCATGGCCTCGACCGCCTCGCGCACCACCTGGCCGCTCTTCTCGGCGTTGGACTTGGCGCTCTGGGTCACGCCCCGCGCCTTCTCGGCGTTGTCGGAGCTGGTCTTCACCGTGACGGTGATCTGGTCGAGGGCGGCGGCGGCGCGCTCCAGACCGGAAGACTGGCGCTCGGTGCGCTGGGCCAGGTCATCAGCAGCCGCCGAGATGTCGTTGCAACCAGCCCGGAGACTACGGGCAGCGCCCAGAACGCCGGCCAGGGCCTGCTGCAGGTTGTCGACGGCGGCGTTGAAGTCGCTGGGGATCTTGCGGGCCTCGACGGGGAAAGCGTCTTCGCGCAGGCGCGAGATCAGGTCGCCGTCGGCCAGCTTCTCCACGCCCTGGCCCAGGGCGTTGACAGCGGTCAACTGGGCGCGAGCATAGGTCTCGACCTCCGCCAGGTGGCGGCGCTGTTCGGCTTCGGCGGCGGCGCGCTCGGCGTCCTCGGCGGCGCGGGCCGCCTGGTCGCCAGCCAGCTTGCGCTGGACGCCGTCCAGCCCCTTGGCCAGGGCCTGGACCTGTTGGTCGTCCGTGGCGGGCGACGCCAGGGGCCGGTCGTACTGGCCCGCGCCCAGGGCGTCGACCGAGCGGCTCAGGCCGTCCAGGGCGCGGTGCGTGGCGTCGTTCCAGGCCAGCAGGCCGATGGCCAGGGTCGCCACCAGGGTGGCCAGGCCAGCCATGCTGAACGGCGAGACCAGGCCCGGGCCGCCGAACGCCGCCCAGCCCAGCTGGCCCAGGCCCGCCACCAGGCCGAGGACGACGATCAGCCTCCAGCCGAGAGGCAGCCGATTGAACCCGCTCATCTACGAATCTCCGCGGCCCAGCTAGGCCGTCTGCGAGAAATGGCGACTGAGTCCTAACGCCCCATTAACCATACCGGCGCCGCGACATTTTGGCGGAGCTTGACACCCGGCTCGATCGAATATAATCATTTAGTTATGGAACTGATGAGTTATGGAAACCCCGCAGGGCTCGACGCCACCTTCGCCGCCCTGGCCGATCCGACCCGGCGCGCCATCCTGGCGCGGCTGGCGACGGGAGAGGCCTCGGTCGGCGAACTGGCCGCACCGTTCGCCATGAGCCAGCCGGCGATCTCCAAGCACCTGAAGGTGCTGGAGAAGGCCGGCCTGGTCTCGCGGGGCCGTGACGCCCAGCGCCGTCCGGTGCGGGTCGAGGCCCAGCCCCTGGCCGAGGCCAGCGCCTGGCTCGAGGCTTACCGACAGACCCTGGAGGCCAATTTCCAGCGTCTGGACGCCCTGCTCGACGAACTGAAAACCACCCAGGGGCGCTGAAGCGCCCGCCAACCCGGAAGAGGAACTGTCCATGCCCAGCAAGCTGACCGTCGACACGCCCGACGACCTGAAGATCGTGATCACCCGCGCCTTCGACGCGCCCCGCGACCTGGTGTTCAACTGCATTACCACGCCCGACCTGGTGAAGCGCTGGATGACCGGCCCTCCCGGCTGGACCATGCCGGTGTGCGAGATCGACCTGCGGGTCGGCGGCAAGTACCGCTATGTCTGGCGCAATACCGAGGGCCAGGACATGGGCATGGGCGGGATCTATCGCGAGATCAGCCGGCCCGAGCGCATCGTCAGCAACGAGTTGTTCGACGAGGACTGGACCGGCGGCGAGACCGTGGCGACCATGACCCTGGCCGAGCGCGACGGCCGCACCACCCTGACCACGACGGTCGCCTACAGCTCGACGGCCGCGCGCGACGCGGCCCTGCGGTCCGGCATGACCGAAGGCATGGAGATGGGCTACGCCAACCTCGACGCCCTGCTCAAAACCGTCTGACGCACCAAGACAGACAAGGTCGCAGTGGCGGGCCACGGCCTTGCCGTCGTCCCGCCGGAACCTCCGAAGGAGACCCTTTATGACCAATCTCGCCCAGAGCGCGCCTTTCCAGAGCGCCCCTCCCCGCCGGCTCGGCCGGAGCCTCGTCGCCGTGGTCGCCGGTTTCGCGGCCGTGGTGGCGCTGTCGACCGCCACCGACGCCGTCCTGCACGCGGCCAAGGTCTATCCGCCGACCGAGCAAGGCTTGCACGATCCGCTGCTCGCCCTGCTGGCCGTGGCCTATCGCAGCGTCTTCACCCTGCTGGGCGGCTGGATCGCCGCCAGGCTGGCGCCGAACGCGCCGCTGCGTCATGCCGGCGTCCTGGGCCTGCTGGGCCTGATCGCCGGCACGGCGGGGGTGATCGCCACCTGGAACCTCGACCTGGGGCCGCGCTGGTATCCGATCGCCCTTGCGCTCAGCGGCCCGATCCTCTGCTGGCTAGGCGGCCTGCTGGCGGTGCGAGGCCGCGCCTCGTGACACCATGACTTGACCCCGCGCCCCGCGGGCGTCACTTAGGCCCCGGACCAGATGGTCGGGCGGCCGCGGCATCCTTGGATGTCGAGGAAAGTCCGGGCTCCACGGTGACAAGGCGGCGGGTAACGCCCGCCGGGAGCGATCCCAGGGATAGCGCCACAGAAAGCAAACCTCCTCCCTTCGGGGCGGGAAGGGTGAAAGGGTGGGGTAAGAGCCCACCGCGGACCTGGCAACAGGGACGGCATGGCAAGCCCCGCCTGGAGCAAGACCGAATAGGGACCCCGCGCCGGCCTCGCGTCGGATAGGCCGTCACTGGCCGAGAGGGTCCGGGTAGGTCGCGAGAACCGTCCAGCAATGGGCGGTCCAGAGGAATGGCCGTCTCGCGGCTGTCCTGCCTTCGGGGCATGGCAGCCGTAGACAGAACCCGGCTTACAGACCCTCTGGTCCATTTCACCCCCATTCGGGCGCGTAAAGAGCGGGTTTCAGCCCCGCCTCTCCCTCGACGCCGACAGCCCAACCAGGCGCGCCGTTGCCCACAAGGCGTTTCGCAGAGTCTAGCCCTCGCTAATTATTAACAAGTTCTATGTATGTTCTGTGGATAGATTCACGAGCTCTGTGAAAGAGCTTCCAGACACCCTTGTTTTGACGGTCAAACGGCCGTTGGTGTCATTGTATCCCAATCAATCCCATGTTAACCCATCTGCTGTCGGGGCGATCGCGGCAGGCGTCCCGTGGCGGGCTTTAACAGGGGTAGCGAGGTGTTTCTCTCGACGTTCGAGAAGCAGCTGGACAGCAAGCGGCGCATCGTCGTGCCGCAGGACTTCCGCGCCGCGCTCTCGGGCCCGTTCGACGGGATCTTCTGCTTCCCCTCCATCGAGGCCGACTGCCTGGAAGCCGGCGGGAAAAGCCTGTTCGACCGCTATCAGAGCGTGATCGACGAGCTGCCGTTCGGCGATCCGCTGCGCTCGGCGCTGGAGACCAGCGTGCTGGGCGGCATGGCGCGGCTGTCGTTCGACACCGCCGGCCGGATCACCCTGCCCGACACCCTGTGCGAGATGTTCGGCCTGACCGACTGGGTCGCGGTGGTCGGCCTGGGCGAGCGGTTCCAGATCTGGTCGCGCGAGGCCTTCCAGGCCCACCGCGCCGCCCAGCGCGAACTGGCCCGCGACGGCCTGGCCGCGATGCGCGCCCAGCAGCGCGTCGCCCGGATCGGGGGCGCGGCGTGAGCGAGCTCGAAACCCTTCAGGAGCCCGGCGCGCCGCACGTCTCGGTCCTGCTCGACGAGGTGGTCTCGGCCCTGGCCGCCGGACCGGGCGATATCGTCGTGGACGGCACCTTCGGGGCCGGCGGCTACACCCGCGCGATCCTAGCGACCGGCGCCTCGGTGATCGCCTTCGACCGCGACCCGACGGTGCAGCGCTTCGCCGCTGAGTTTTCCGCGGCGGATGGTCGCTTTCGGCTGATTCAGGACCGGTTCTCGCAAATCACCGCGTATCTGGAGGATGCGTCGGCGGACGGCGTAACCCTGGATCTTGGCGTGTCTTCCATGCAGCTCGACGAGGCTGAGCGCGGCTTTTCCTTCATGCGAGACGGTCCCCTGGACATGCGCATGGGCGCCGACGGCCCGACCGCCGCCGACCTCGTCAACGAACTGGACCCGGTCGAGCTGGCCCGCATCCTCTATGTCTACGGCGAGGAGCACGCCTCGCGCCGCATCGCCAGCTTCATCGTCAAGCGTCGGGCCGAGCGTCCGTTCACGCGCACCCTGGACCTGGCCCACGTGATCGAGCGCGCCCTGGGCGGCCGCAAGGGCGCCAAGGTCCACCCGGCCACCCGCTCGTTCCAGGGCCTGCGGATCGCGGTCAACGCCGAGCTGGAGGAACTGGAGGCCGGCCTGGCCGCCGCCGAGCGCGTGCTCAAGCCGGGCGGTCGGCTGGCGGTGGTCACCTTCCATTCGCTGGAAGACCGCATCGTCAAGAATTTCCTGGCCGAACGGGCCGGCCGCACCCCCGGCGGCTCGCGCCACGCGCCGCCGGTCGAGGCCGGCGCCCCGTCCAGCTTCCAGCTGATCTCGTCCAAGGCGATCGCGCCGGGCGAGGCCGAGCTGGCCGTCAACCCTCGCGCCCGCTCCTCCAAGCTGCGCGCCGCCGTGCGTACGCAGGCTCCGGTCTGGAGCGCCGCATGAGCCTGTCGAGCATGTTCGACCGCCGCGTGCGGGGTTTCCGGGTCGTCGAGCTGGTCTGTCTGACCATCCTGCTGGTGCTGGTCCTGGGCGTCTACATGGCCAAGACCTTCGCCGGCCGCGAGCGGGCCCAGATCGCCGAGGTCGAGCGCCAGATCGAGGACGAGAAGGTGCGCGTGCGCTTGCTCAAGGCCGAGGTCGCCTATCTGGAGCAGCCGCGCCGCATCGAGCAACTGGCCCAGCAGCTGCAGTTGGCGCCGATCAAGCCCGAGCACGAGACCACCGAGGACGCCCTGATCGACGTGGCCCGCCACGCGCCCGCCGCCCACGCCCCGGCCTCGCCGACGGCGGCGGCCAACACCGACGCGGCGGCGGCCGAGGCCCCCGAGTCGACGCCCGACGACTATCCGTCGCCCGAACAGTCCTCCACGGAGGCGCCGCGATGAGCCTGGCCAACCTCGCCCCCGGCGGCGCGCCCGCGGCCTGGCGCTGGCTGATCGAACGGGTCTGGCGGCTGGAGCACGCCTTCGAGCGCTCGCGCGCCGCCGCTCGGCCCGAGGACGACACCCGCATCCGCATCTTCTTCGTCATGGCCATCTTCGGCCTGGCCTTCACCGTGCTGGCCCTGGGCGCCACCTGGGCGGCGGTGTTCTCCAAGGTCGGCGGCAACGGCTACCTGGCCTCGACCGACGGCGCGCGGGGCGATCTGGTCGACCGCAACGGCCAGCTGCTGGCGGTCGACCTGACCCACTACGCCCTCTACATCAATCCCAAGGACGTCTGGGACGCCAAGGCCACGCGCAAGGCCCTGGCCAAGGCCTTGCCCCAGGTGCCGGCCAAGCGCCTGGACCAGGTGGTGTTCGCCGACCGCCGCGGTTTCCTGGTCGGCGGCATGACCCCGGCCGAGAAGGACGCCATCTTCGACCTGGGCCTGCCCGGCGTCGAGTTCGAGGAGCAGGCCGCGCGGGTCTACCCGCTGGGCGCCAGCGCCGCGCACTTCATCGGCTTCGTCGACAAGGGCGGCAAGGGCCTCTCCGGCGCCGAGAAGGCCCTGGACAAGCCGGTGCGCGACGCCGCGGCCAAGGGTCCCGACGGCGCGATCCCGCTGTCGATCGACCTGCGCGTCCAGGCCGCCCTGGAGGACGAGGTCCGCAAGGCCGCCATCGAGTTCCAGGCCAAGGACGCGGTCGGCATCGTCACCAACGTCCATACGGGCGAGATCCTCGGCCTGGTCAGCTATCCGGACTACGACCCCAACCAGCTGAACCAGGCCTCGGCCGAGCAGATGACCAACCACGCGGCCGCATCGGTCTACGAGATGGGCTCGACCTTCAAGGCCTTCACCGTGGCCATCGGCCTGGACACCGGCGCGGCGACGCCGGCCTCGACCTTCGACGCCCGCGAGCCTTTCAAACTGGGCTACCGGACGATCCACGACTTCCACGCCGCGCGGAAGATCCTCACCCTGGTCGAGGTGTTCCAGCACTCGTCCAACATCGGCACCGCCATGCTGGCCGAGCGGATCGGCGGCGAGCGCCTGAGCCGCTACTTCAACGCCCTGGGCCTGACCCGGCCGGCCAAGGTGGAGCTGCTGGAATCGGCCCGTCCTCTGACCCCGAAGAAGTGGGACGACGACGCCGTCGCCTCGACCTCGTTCGGCCACGGCATCAATGTCTCGCCGCTGGCCCTGGCCCAGGCGATGGGCGCGCTGCTGAACGGCGGCACGCTGCCGCCCCTGACCATCCACAAGCTGCCCCAGGGCGTGCGTCCGGAAGCGCCCCGCGCGATCTCGGAGGAGACCTCGCAGCAGATGCTGCAAATCATGCGCGCCAACGTCACCGGCGGCAGCGGCAAGTCGGCCAACATTCCCGGCCTGTCGGTGGGCGGCAAGACCGGCACCGGCGAGAAGTACGACCCGGCGATCCGCGGCTACAACCACCAGCGCCAGGTCTCGTCGTTCGCGGCGGTGTTCCCCACCGAGGGCGCGCTCGAGGCCGATCGCTACTTCGTGCTGGTGCTGCTGGACGAGCCCAAGGGCAACGCCAAGACCCACGGCTTCTCGACGGGCGGCTGGGTGTCCGCGCCGGCCGCCGGCCGGGTCATCGACCGCATCGCCCCGTTCCTCGGCGTCCGCCGCCAGACCGACATCTTCACCGTGGCCGCCCAGCAGCCGAAAGCCGCACCGGAGGCGGGACTTTGAGCAAGACGCTTTCGCAGATCCTCAACCGGCCTTGCGCGACCGACCCCGTGATCACCGGGGTCACCGCCGACAGCCGCAAGGTGCGTGAAGGGTTCCTGTTCGCCGCCCTGCCCGGCAGCAAGGTCGACGGTCGCACGTTCATCCCCGGGGCCATCGAGTCCGGCGCGGCCGCTGTCCTGGCGCCGGACGATGTCGAGGGCCTGTCGGTCCCGGTGGTCCACGCCGGCGACCTGCGCCGCGTCTACGCCCTGGCCGCCGCCCAGTTCTGGGCCGAACAGCCGGCGACCTGCGTGGCGGTGACCGGCACCAACGGCAAGACCTCGGTCGCCGGCTTCTGCCGCCAGATCTACGCCCGCCTGGGCCGCAAGGCCGCCAGCATGGGCACCCTGGGCGTGGTGGTCGGCGAGGCGGGCAAGCCGGACCTGCAGCTGACGCCGCCGGGCCTGACCACGCCGGACGCCGCCGACGTCGCCGAGATGATGGCCAGGCTGGCGAGCATGGGCGTCACCCACCTGGCGGTGGAGGCTTCGTCGCACGGCATCGACCAGCGCCGCCTGGACGGTGTGCGCCTGGCCGCCGCCGGCTTCACCAACTTCACCCAGGACCACCTGGACTATCACGGCACCATGGGCTGCTACCGCGCGGCCAAGCTGCGGCTGCTCGAGACCCTGCTGCCGCGCGCCAGCACGGCCGTTCTGAACGCCGACAGCGACGCCTTCCCGGCCTTCGCCTCGGCCGCCGTCACCTCGGGCCAGTCCCTGCTGACCGTCGGCCACGAGGGGCAAGGGCTGAAGCTGGTCGAGCGCATCCCCGTACCGGAAGGCCAGCGCCTGAAGATCGCCGCCCAGGGGCGCGCGTTCGAGGTGCTGCTGCCCCTGGCCGGCGACTTCCAGGCCTCGAACGTGCTGGTCGCGGCCGGCCTGTGCGTCGCCACCGGCGAGGACCTTGAGGCGGTGATCGCCGCCCTGGCCACCCTCGAAGGCGCGGCCGGCCGGCTGCAGCGGGTCGGGACCGGCGCGCGGGGCGGCGAGGCCTATGTCGACTACGCCCACACCCCCGACGGCCTGGAGACGGTGCTGGCCGCCCTGCGCCCCCACACGCGCGGCAAGCTGATCGTTGTGTTCGGGGCCGGCGGCGACCGCGACCGGGGCAAGCGGCCGCTGATGGGCGAGATCGCCGCGCGCCTGGCCGACGTGGCCATCGTCACCGACGACAATCCCCGCTCCGAGGAGCCAGCTTCGATCCGCGCCGCCATCCTGGCCGCCGCGCCCGGAGCCAAGGAATATGGCGACCGCCGCGAGGCCATCCGGGCCGGCGCGGCCCTGCTGGCCGACGGCGACGTGCTGGTGGTGGCCGGCAAGGGCCACGAGCAGGGCCAGCTGGTGGCCGGCGTCAATCATCCGTTCGACGACGTCACCGAGACGGCCCAGGCGCTGGAGGCCGTCCATGCGTGAGATCCTCTGGACCGCCGACGAGATCGCCGCCGCCACGGGCGGCCAGGTGCTGGCTGACTTCGCGGCCACCGGCGTGTCGATCGACAGCCGCAGCCTGGAGCCCGGCGACCTGTTCGTGGCCTTGACCGGCGCGCGGGACGGCCATGAGTTCGTCGTCCAGACCGCCGACAAGGGCGCGGCCGGGGCGCTGATCTCCAGGCCCGTGGCCATCCCGGCCGTGCTGGTCGAGGACACCTTCCGCGGGCTGGAGCGCCTGGGCGTCGCCGCCCGCGAGCGCGCGCCCCAGGCACGGCGCGGCGCGGTGACAGGCTCGGTCGGCAAGACCAGCGTCACCCGCGCCGTCGAGGCGGGCCTGCGCCGCGCGGGCAAGGCCCATGCCTCGATCAAGTCGTACAACAACCATATCGGCGTGCCCCTGACCCTGGCGCGGATGCCGCGCGACACCCAGCGCGCGGTGTTCGAGGTCGGCATGAACCACGCCGACGAGATCACCCCGCTGTCGGGCTTCATCCGGCCCCACGCCGTGGCCATCACCACCGTCGGGCCCGTCCACCTGGAGAACTTCGCCGACGGCGAGGAGGGCGTCGCCCGGGCCAAGGCCGAGATCTTCGCCGGGCTGGAGCCGAACGGCGTGGCCGTGCTGAACGCCGACAACCCCTGGTTCGGCCTGCTGAAGGCCGAGGCCGAGAAGGCCGGCGCCCAGGTCTGGAGCTTCGGCACCGGCGAGGGCGTCACCGCCCAGCTGACCGTGTTCGCTTCCGGCGCGCAGGGCGCCCAGGTCACCGCCGTGGTGCGCGGCGAGACCCTCCACTTCCCGATCCTGCAGACCGGCGTCCACTGGGGCCTCAACAGCCTGTGCGTGCTCTTGATGCTGGAGGCCCTGGACGTCGACCGCGAGACGGCCCTGGCCGCCCTGGCCGAGTTCGAGCCGATCGAGGGCCGCGGCGCCGAGCGCATGGTCCGGATCCCCGGCGGGACCTTCACCCTGGTCGACGAGAGCTACAACGCCAATCCGGTGTCGATGCAGGCCGCCCTGGCCACCCTTGGCGCACGCAACGTGGCCGGACGGCGCATCGTCGTCCTCACCGACATGCTGGAGCTGGGCCCCCAAAGCGCCCGATTCCACGGCGATCTAGCCAGCCCGATCGCGGCCGCCGGCATCGACCTGGTGTTCTGCGCCGGACCGTTAATGAAATCTTTATGGGAAGCGCTTCCGCCGACTCGGCGAGGCGCGTACGCCCAGAGCGCCGCCGAACTCGCGCCCCAGGTCGCTTCGGCGATGCGGGCGGGCGATGTGGTGATGGTGAAGGGATCGAACGGGTCGAAGGCGGGGGCCGTGGCCGCCGCCCTGGGCACGCTCGACCTCGAAGGACAGGACTGATGCTGTATTTCCTCTACGAGTGGCTGTCGCGCGGCGGGCACGAGCACGTCCCGGTCCTCAACCTGCTGAAATACCTGACCTTCCGCACCGGCATGTCGATGCTGACCGCCTATATCGTGGCGGTCGCCATGGGCTCGCGCTTCATCCGCTGGATGAAGGCCAAGCAGGGCAAGGGTCAGCCGATCCGCACCGACGGCATCGCCCGCCACGTCACCGAGAAGGCCGGCACGCCCACCATGGGCGGCTTCATGATCCTGGCCGGCCTGTTCGTCGGCTCGCTGCTGTTCGGCGACCTCAAGAACGTCCACGTCTGGGTGGTGCTGGGCATTACCGCCGCCTTCGGCGTGCTGGGCTTCATGGACGACTACGCCAAGGTGACAAAGCAGACGACCGCCGGCCTCTCCAGCGGCCAGAAGCTGGTCGCTCAGTTCATCGTCTCGATCCTGGCGGCCGTTGTGCTGATCATCTTCGCTCCCAAGTCGCCGACCACGCTGGGCCTGGAGACCTCGGTGGTCTTCCCGATCCTGAAGAACCTGGTGATCAATCTGGGCTGGTTCTATGTGGCCTTCGCCGCGATCACGATCGCCGGCTTCTCCAACGCCGTGAACCTGACCGATGGCCTGGACGGCTTGGCCATCGTGCCGGTGATGTTCGCCGCCTCGACCTTCGGCCTGATCGCCTACCTGGTCGGCAACGTGAAGTTCGCCGACTATCTGAACCTGCACTACGTGCCCAGCGTCGGCGAGCTGGCCGTGTTGTGCGGCGCGATCATCGGCGGCGGCATGGGCTTCCTCTGGTACAACGCCCCGCCGGCCAAGATCTTCATGGGCGACACCGGCTCGCTGGCCCTGGGCGGGGCCCTGGGCTCGATCGCCGTCTGCGCCAAGCATGAGCTGGTGCTGGGTATCGTCGGCGGCCTGTTCGTGGCCGAGGCGCTGAGCGTCATGATCCAGGTCGCCTACTTCAAGAAGACCGGCAAGCGCATCTTCCTGATGGCGCCGATCCACCACCATTTCGAGAAACTCGGCTGGGCCGAGAGCACCGTCGTCGTCCGGTTCTGGATCGTGGCGATGATGCTCAGCTTCGTCGGCCTCGCCACCCTGAAGCTGAGATAGGAAGGGGCGCGCCATGATCCCGGTCCGCGGTTTCGAGGGCAAGACCGTCGCCGTGTTCGGCCTTGGCCGGACGGGGCTGACGGCCGCGCGCGCGCTGATCGCCGGCGGGGCCAAGGTGGCGCTGTGGGACGAGAAGCCCGCCAGCCGCGAGGCCGCGGCGGCCGAGGGCCTGAACGTGGTCGACCTGACCACCGCCGACTGGAGCCGGTTCGCCGCCCTGATGCTGTCGCCGGGCGTGCCGCTGACCCATCCCAAGCCGCACTGGACGGTGACCAAGGCCAAGGCGGCCGGGGTCGAGGTGCTGGGCGACATCGAGTTGTTCGCCCGCACGGTGAACGCCGCGCCCGAGCACAAGAAGCCCAAGATCGTCGCCATCACCGGCACCAACGGCAAGTCGACCACGACCGCCCTGATCGGCCACCTTTGCCGCCAGGCCGGCCGCGACACCCGGGTGGGCGGCAATATCGGCGAGGGCGTGCTGGGCCTGGAGGACATGCACGGCGGGGCGGTCTATGTGCTTGAACTTTCGTCCTACCAGCTGGACCTGACCTCGAGCCTCAAGCCCGACGCCGTCGTGCTGCTGAACATCTCGCCCGACCACCTGGACCGCCACGGCGGCATGGACGGCTACATCGCCGCCAAGCGCCGGATCTTCCTCAACCAGGGCAAGGGCGACACGGCGATCATCGGGGTCGACGATCCCTGGTGCCAGCAGATCTGCACCGAGATCACCGCCGCCAATCGCCGGACCATCTGGCCGATCAGCGCCGGCAAGGCGATGGGCCGCGGCGTCTACGCCCTGCAGGGCGTGCTCTACGACGCCACCGGCGAGCGGGTGACCGAGATGGCCGACCTTCTTCGCGCCAGAAGCTTGCCGGGCCGCCACAACTGGCAGAACGCCGCGGCCGCCTATGCCGCCGCCCGTGCCCTGGGCATCCCGCCGCACCAGGCGGTCGACGGCCTGATGACCTTCCCTGGCCTGGCCCACCGGATGGAGACGGTCGGCAGGATCGGCAAGGTCGTCTTCGTCAACGACAGCAAGGCCACCAACGCCGACGCCGCCCGCCAGGCGATGTCGTCCTATCCCAGGTTCTACTGGATCGCCGGCGGCGTGCCCAAGGCCGGGGGCATCGACGACCTAACCGACCTGTTCCCGCGCGTGGCCGGCGCCTACCTGATCGGCCAGGCCGCCGAGGACTTCGGCCGGACGTTGGAGGGCAAAGCCCCGATGCGCCAGTGCGGCGACATCGAGACCGCCGTGACCGCCGCCTTCACCGACGCCGCGGCGTCGGGCGAGGAGGCCATCGTCCTGCTGTCGCCCGCCTGCGCCTCGTTCGACCAGTTCGCCGACTTCGAGCAGCGGGGCGAGGCGTTCCGCGCGGCGGTCATGGGGCTGGGCAAGGCGCCGGCGGCTTCGGCGGCCAAGCGGGCCTAGTTGCTCGCCTTCCTGGAGGGCTTGGCGTGCATCCCTACTGGTTCACCTTCGAGCCGCTGAATTCTCGGACGCCGCTCAATTCTGGCGCAGGGGTCACGGCGCGCGACGACGAGGACGCCCGGCGGTTGGTTCGGGAAGCCTTCGGAGATCTGTCTGTCGCCAAGATGGTGGTTTTGAAGGATCTGGACGGGCTTGACCAAGGCCATGTGCGTCCGAACATGGGAAACATCCTGGTTCGCGGGATCTGGTTTCCGCTCGGCTACGAAAACATCGGCAAGGACTGACCAGAGTCCATTCGCCACACCCGTTCCAACCGTCACAACAACACTCGATTAACCCTAAACTCCGACCCTCCGGCCATGACGTTCCAGACCACCCACGCCTTCGCCCGCACCGACCGCTCGCGGCTCGGCGTCTGGTGGTGGACGACCGACCACTGGCTGCTGGGCGCCACGGCGGTGCTAGTCACGGTCGGGGTGCTGCTGTCGTTCGCCTCCAGCCCCGCCGCGGCCGCGCGGATCGGGATCGACGACCAGTTCCACTTCGCGGTCCGCCAGTGCGTCTTCGGCCTGGGCGCGGCGATGATCGTGCTGTCGGTGTCGATGCTCAGCCCCCGGGGTATCCGCCGCTCGGCGTTCTTCATCTACATCGTCGCCATCGGGGTGATGGCCGCCCTGCCCTTCATCGGCCACAGCGCCAAGGGCGCGGCGCGATGGCTGCTGATCGGCGGCTTCACCTTCCAGCCCTCGGAATTCATGAAGCCCGCGCTGATCGTGCTGGTCTCGTGGATGTTCGCCGAGGGGCAGAAGGGCGAGGGGGTGCCGGGCGTGTCGATCGCCTTCGCCCTCTATTTCATCGCCGTGGCCCTGCTGCTGGTCCAGCCCGACGTCGGCCAGACCGTGCTGATCACCATCGCCTTCGGGGCCGCCTTCTGGATGGCCGGGGTGCCGATCTCGTGGATCATGGGCCTTGGCGCCGTGGCGGTCGGCGGGCTGATGTCGACCTATTTCCTGTTCGACCACGTCCACGCCCGGGTGCAGAAGTTCCTCAGCCCCGACCAGGCCGACACCCACCAGATCACCCGCGCCGCCGAGGCGATCCACGCCGGCGGTCTGTTCGGGCGCGGCCCGGGCGAGGGCGTCATGAAACGCCACGTCCCCGACCTGCACACCGACTTCATCTATTCGGTCGCCGCCGAGGAGTATGGCCTGGTGTTCTCCCTGGCCCTGATCACCCTGTTCGCCTTCGTCGTGGTGCGCGGCCTGTACAAGGCCATGAAGCTGACCGACACCTTCGAGCAGGTGGCGGCTTCCGGCCTGTTCGTTCTGGTGGGCCAGCAGGCCTTCATCAATGTGGCCGTGAACCTGAACATGATCCCGACCAAGGGCATGACCCTGCCCTTCATCAGCTATGGCGGCTCATCGATGCTGGCCATGGGCCTCACCCTGGGCATGGCCCTGGCGTTGACGCGCAAGCGTCCGGGGGCCTATGGCGGGGCGGGAGAGTTCGACCGGGCGGGGGGCCTGGCCTAGGAGTCTCCCGAGGAGAGCCGCCTTGCCCGTCATTCGCTCGCGTACCGGAGCCCTTCCACAATGAGCAAGCTGGCCGTCGTCGCCGCCGGAGGAACCGGCGGGCACCTGTTCCCCGCCCAGGCCCTGGCCGAGGCCCTGGCCGCCCGCGGCTGGCGCATTGTGCTGGCCACCGACGAGCGCGGCGCGCTCTACGCCGACAAGTTCCCGGCCCAGGAGCGCCTGGCCCTCTCCGCCGCCACCGCCAAGGCCGGCGACCCGATCGGCATGGCCAAGGCCGGCCTGGCTGTCTGGCAAGGCGTGAACCAGGCCAAGGCCGCGTTCAGGCGGCTGAACCCCGCCGTCGTGGTCGGCTTCGGCGGTTATCCCGCCCTCCCCGCCCTGCTGGGCGCCCTGGCCCAGAAGCGGCCCACCGTGATCCACGAGCAGAACGCGGTGCTGGGCCGCGTGAACCGCTATCTCGCGCCCAAGGTCGACGAGGTCGCCTGCGCCTTCCCGACCTTGCAGAGGGCCAAGCCCTCGGTGAAGGCCCGGGCCCACGTGGTCGGCAATCCCGTGCGGCCGCCGGTGCGGGCGCTGTACGACGTGCCCTACCTGCCGCCCGAGGTGCAGTTGCGCATCCTGGTCACCGGCGGCAGCCAGGGCGCGCGCCTGCTGTCCGAGTTGATCCCCGAGGCGGTCGCCAAGCTGCCCGAGGACATGCGCGGCCGCCTGAAGGTGTTCCAGCAAGCCCGGGCCGAGAGCATGGAAGGCGCCCGCAAGACCTATCGCAACGCCATGGTCGAGTGCGAGGTCGCCCCCTTCTTCCGCGACATGGCCGGCTATCTGCGCCAGGCCCACCTGGTGATCGGCCGTTCCGGGGCCTCGACCTGCACTGAGTTGGCCGTGGCCGGCCGCCCGTCGATCCTGGTGCCGCTGAAGATCGCCGCCGACGACCACCAGCGCTTCAACGCCAGGCTTCTGGAAGAGGCGGGCGCGGCGGCGGTCTGCCTTGAGGACGAACTGACCGTCGACGCCATGGCCGGCGCGCTGAACGCGCTGCTCAAGGACCCCGAGCGCCTGGCCAAGATGGCGGCGGGCGCGCGGTCGGTCGCCAAGCCGGACGCGGCGGAGGAGCTGGCGGACCTGGTGGAGAAGACGGCGGGGTAGGACCACCGGTCTCTTCGCGCCTGGAGCCGCCAGGCCTCCCACTCCGAAAAATTGCAACGTAAAGAATACTTCCCAGGATTGATTTGAGGTTTGATCTGATGGACGGTCAGGTCGCGCCTGTCGCGCTTTTCAGATGGGAGAGTTTCGATGACCATCCGCATCAAGGCGGTTTTCGCCGGGGCGGCGGCCGCCTACGTCGCCCTGGGCGCACCGATCGCCATGGCCGAAGATCCGCTGACCGCCTACACCTACACCTACTACGCCGACGCAGCGAAGACCCAGGTCCTCGGACAGGTCAGCGACCAGGGCTGCGGCCGCGTGGGCGACTTTGTCTACGTCGTCCGCGCCAATATTCCGTCGCCGTACTACGACGCCGAACCGATCTACGTCTGCACGGGCGGCGGACCCACCCTCCCCGGGGACTGACTGGTAAGGGTCGGCGACCCGCGTCTTTCGAGGGGCGACGCCAGGCCGGTCGCGGAAGTGGCGATCGGCCGACCGCCCAGTAACCGTCCAGCAACCGTCGACGCCAGACGGCGCCGACGGCGAAGATCCGCTCGTCAAACCGCCTTGAGCTGCGCCCTGCGCGGCGCCAGGCAATTGGTCTTGGTCAGGCCGGCCGGGGTCTTGGACAGGGTCTGGCTCAGGCAGTCCTGATAGAAGAACGCGTAGCATTCCTGCCATTCCGGCGTGCCGCGGTCGTAGAGCGGGTCGCAGTTCATCCACGCCCATTGCACGCACCAGGGCGGCAGCGCCTGGGCCTGCGGCGCGAAAACCGGGGCGTTGGCCAGCGCCGTTACGGCGGCGCCGAGGCACAGGGACTTCCAGGCGGATAGCTTCACCATCGCGTATTCTCCTCGTTGAAAGGAAGGATCGACGCGGTGAGCTTCCATGTAGGATTGCACACAGTCAACCTTGAGTTATCCACGAGGACTTATAACCTTGGGTGATGGCGCGCATATTCTCAGGGTTCGGCGCCCGTCGCGATAGCGGGCGGCTGAGCTTGACGGCCTTCTCGGCGCGGGTCGCTACGGGAACCCCAGCCAACGGCCTCCACCAGGACGAGGATTTCGCGCGCGATGGCCGGACGTCGTGCATTTTGCACGATCCCCCGTTCCACCCCTGCCCGAGATCGTCTAATCCGCTGTGATGATCCAGCGTCGACGACCCGTCCCCTTCGAACTCGGCCCCGTGCACTTCATCGGCATCGGCGGCATCGGCATGTCCGGCATCGCCGAGATCATGATCCGCATCGGCTACACCGTGCAGGGCAGCGACGCCAAGGCCAGCGCCAACACCGAGCGGCTGGAAAAGCTGGGCGCGCGAATCTTCATCGGCCACGACGCGGCCAATGTCGACGGCGCCTCGGCCATCGTCTACTCGACGGCGGTCAAGGCCGACAACGCCGAGATGGTCGCCGGCCGCGACAAGCGCCTGCCGCTGGTCCGCCGCGCCGAGATGCTGGCCGAGCTGATGAGATTGCAGTTCTCGGTGGCCGTGGGCGGCACGCACGGCAAGACCACCACCACCTCGATGGTCGCGGCCCTGCTGGACGCCGGCGCGCTGGACCCCACCGTGGTCAACGGCGGGATCATCAACGCCTACGGCACCAACGCCAAGGTCGGCGAAGGCGACTGGATCGTGGTCGAGGCCGACGAGAGCGACGGCTCGTTCCTGAAGCTGAAGTCCACCGTGGCCATCGTCACCAATATCGACGCCGAGCACCTGGACCACTGGGGCGACTTCGACGCGGTCAAGAAGGGCTTCCGCGACTTCGTCGAGAACATCCCGTTCTACGGCTTCGCGGCGGTCTGCACCGACCATCCGGAAGTCCAGGCCCTGACCGCCCGGATCGAGAACCGCCGGCTGGTCACCTACGGGACTAATCCCCAGGCCGAGGTCCGGGTCAGCAACATCGGCATGGGTCCGGACGGGGCGACCTTCGACATCGTCGTCTCGCCGCTGTCGGGCGAGCAAGTCCGGTACGAGGGCCTGAAGATGCCGATGGCCGGGCATCACAACGTGCTCAACGCCACCGCCGCCGTGGCCGTGGCCCGCGAACTGGGGGTCGACGCCGACGCCATCCGGGCCGGCCTGGCCGGGTTCGGCGGGGTCAAGCGCCGCTTCACCACCACGGGCGTGGCCAACGGGATTCGCGTCGTCGACGACTACGGCCACCACCCGGTCGAGATCGCCGCCGTGCTGAAGGCGGCCCGCGCGGTCTCGACGGGCAAGGTGATCGCCGTGGTCCAGCCGCACCGCTTCACCCGCCTCCGCGACCTGATGACCGAGTTCAGCAGCTGCTTCAACGACGCCGACACGGTGATCGTCGCCGACGTCTACACGGCCGGCGAGCAGCCGATCGAGGGCGTCGACCGCGACCACCTGGTCGAGGGCCTCAAGAAGTTCGGCCACCGCCGCGCCCTGCCGCTGGAAAGCCCCGCCGCCCTGCCGGCCCTGGTCGCCGCCGAGGCGCAGTCGGGCGACCTGGTGGTGCTGCTGGGGGCTGGGGACATCACGTCCTGGGCCTATGCGCTGCCGGGGCAGCTGGAAGCGCTGGCGAAGTGAGCGCGGCGGTGACCCCACCCGACCTTCGCTTCGCTTCGGCCACCCTCCCCATAAAGGGGAGGGAAGACGCGTTTTCTCTTTCCCTCCCCTTTATGGGGAGGGTGGCGGCGAAGCCGACGGGTGGGGCTCGCGCGCAATGAGCTGGAAGCAGAACCTTCCCGCCGTTCGCGGCAAGCTGCTGGTCGACGAGGCCCTGGCGCCGTTCACCTGGTTCCGGGTCGGCGGTCCGGCCGACGTGGTGTTCCTGCCGGCCGACGAGCAGGACCTCGCCGATTTCCTGAAAGCCCTGGATCCGGCCGCGCTCGTACTGGCGATCGGGGTGGGCTCCAACCTGCTGGTCCGCGACGGCGGCGTCGACGGGGTGGTGATCCGGCTGGGCAAGGGCTTCAACACCGTCGAGGCCTTGGGCGACAACCGCATCAAGGCCGGCAGCGCCGTGCCCGACGCCATCCTGGCCCGCAAGGCGGCGGACGCCGGTATCGCCGGGCTGGAGTTCTACGCCGGCATCCCCGGCACGGTCGGCGGCGCGGCGGTGATGAACGCCGGCTGCTACGGCTCCGAGACCGTCAACGTCATCCGCTCGGCCCGGGTCATGGACCGCCAGGGGAACGTGCGTGAGATCAGCGGCGACCAGTTCGACTTCACCTACCGCCACAGCGCCCTGCAGGGCGCGGACCTGATCGTGCTGGACGCCATTTTCGAAGGGACCGCCGACGAGCCCTCGGAGATCAAGGCCCGCATGCGCGCCATCACCGAGCGCCGCGAGACCACCCAGCCGATCCGTGAGAAGACCGGCGGCTCGACGTTCAAGAACCCGCCGGGCCATTCGTCGTGGAAGCTGGTCGACGAGGCCGGCTGGCGCGGACGCCCGTACGGCGGGGCGATGTTCTCGCCGCTGCACAGCAACTTCCTGATCAACACCGGCGAAGCCACCGCCGCCGACCTGGAAGGCCTGGGCGACACCGTCCGCGCCGACGTGCTGGCCAAGACGGGCGTCCAGCTGGAGTGGGAAATCAAGCGCATCGGGCGGGCGGAGTAGCTCGAGGCGCTTTGCGTCCTTCGAGGCCCGCTGCGCGGGCGCCTCAGGATGAGGACCTCTGTGCTGACATCCTCATCCTGAGGTGCGAGGCGTAGCCGAGCCTCGAAGGACGCACGGCGCCCGAACCGCACGCATCGCAAAGGTTACGGATAGTTCATCCGGTTGTTGCCTATTCCGGGCGCGGAGCGGTGCTATGAAACCCCCAACGAGGGAGATTTCATGCGCCTGTTCCGTACCCTGCTGACCGCCGCCGCCGTTTCCGCCCTGATGGTCGGGGCGTCGCACGCCCAGGACGTCAAGACCGCCGAGGCCCTGCGCGACAAGGCCCTGCTGGACCGCACCGCCTGGGACGTCACCGAGGACCTGACCACCACCATCGGCCCGCGCCTGGTCGGCTCGCCGGCCATGGCCCGCGCCAAGGACTGGAGCGTCGCCAAGTTCAAGGCGCTGGGCTTCACCAACGTCAAGGTCGAGGAATTCGCCAAGCCGTCGTGGACGCGCGGCGAGGAGAGCGCCGAGCTGGTCGCCCCCTATCCGATGAAGCTGAGCATCGTGGGCCTGGGCCGAACCGTGCCGACCCCCGCGGGCGGGATCGAGGCCGAGGTGGCGCTGTTCAAGACCTATGCCGAGCTGATCGCCGCCCCGGAAAGCGCCGTGAAGGGCAAGATCGTGGTGATCACCCAGCCGATGGTCCGCGCCCAGGATGGGGCCGGCTACGGCGTGGCCGGGATCTCGCGCCGGACCGGTCCGGTCGAGGCCGCCAAGCGCGGCGCCGTCGGCCTGCTGATCCGCTCGATCTCGACCTCGGACTCCACCGTGCCGCACACCGGCGTCACCGCCTTCGGCGACGGCGTCGTCTCGATCCCCTCGGCCGCCCTGGGCGTGCCCGAGGCCGAGCAGCTGGAGCGCCTGGCCGCCAAGGGCCCGCTGCGCATCAAGCTGAAGCTGGCCTCGACCGTCGATCCGGCCGACGTGGCCTGGAACATCTCGGGCGAGATCAAGGGCTCGGAAAAGCCCGACGAGGTGATCGTCATCGGCGGCCACCTGGACAGCTGGGACGTCGGCACCGGCGCCCTGGACGACGCCACCGGCGTGGCCATCACCACCGCCGCCGCCAAGCTGATCGGCGACCTGCCCAAACATCCCAAGCGCACCATCCGCGTGGTGATGTTCGGCTCGGAGGAGAGCGGCGGCTCGTCGGAGGCCTATCTGGCCGCCCACAAGGACGAGGTCCCCAAGATCGTCCTGGCCGGCGAGAGCGACAGCGGCGCCGACCGCGTCTACAGCCTGCAGATCCCCAAGGGTTCGGCGGGACACCCGGCCATGCAGACCGCCGCCCGCGTGCTGACCGCCCTGAAGATCTATGTCGACCGCGCCCCGCCGGCCCACGCCGGGGCCGACATCGAAGGCCTGGAGGAGTCCGGCGTGCCGGTGGTGGCGCTGAATCAGGACGCCAGCCGCTACTTCGACTACCACCACACCATGGACGACACCCTCAACAAGGTGCGCCCGGACGAACTGGCCCAGAACGTCGCGGCGTGGGCCAGCTTCATCTACCTGGTGGCCGACAGCGACATCGACTTCCGCGCCCTCAGCGCCGCGGCGCCGGCGGCGGCTGCGGGGCACTAGGGCCAACCGGCCGTCGGCGGGGGACGCCAGGGGATCGCCCCCTCGCATCCCCCGCCGAACGCGCTATATCCACGCTCATGGCTGAAGCTTTCAACGACAAGACCCTGGCCGGCGACAAGGCCGCCCGCTACGCCGAGGTGGCCGACGAGATCGCCGCCGTGCTGGACGGCGAGACCAACCTGACGGCGCGCATGGCGACCGTCGCCTCGATGCTGGCCAGCAGCTTTGACCATTATTTCTGGACCGGCTTCTACGTGGTCGATCCGGCCAAGGACCGCGAACTGGTGGTCGGCCCTTATCAGGGCACCCTGGGCTGCCTGCGCATCGCCTTCGGGCGCGGGGTCTGCGGAGCCGCCGCGGAGACCGGCCAGACCCAGCTGGTCGCGGATGTCCATGCCTTTCCGGGACACATCGCCTGCGACAGCCGGTCCCAAAGCGAGATCGTCGTGCCGGTGTTCGACGCCTCCGGAACCCTGCTGGCGGTGTTCGATGTCGACTCCGACAAGCCGGCCGCGTTCGACGCCGTCGACCAACAGGGCCTCGAAAAGATTCTGAAGGCCACATTCGCCTGAGAAGCGTATCGGGCCGATACAAAGTGGCCCGGTGGTTGCAATCCTGATCCACATCTTTCCCTAACCGGATCGGATTAGGACATATGGCGATGCTGGATATCGAGACCCTCCACCCGCTGGCCCTGGACGAGGCCGAGCTGCGGACCTGGCGCGACATGGCGGCGGCGCAGCCGGCGTTCCGCAGCCCGCTGATGGGTCCGGACTTCGCGCGCGCCGTCGGGGCCGTGCGCGAGGACGCCCGGGTGGCCGTGATCCGCCGGCGGGGCCAGACTCTGGGCTTCCTGCCGCATCACCGCCGTCCCGGGGCCATGGCCCGACCGATCGGCTCGCCGCTGTCGGACTATCACGGCCTGGTCTCGCGCCCCGACGCCGGCCTGACCGCCGCCGAGGTGCTGCGCGCCGCCGACCTGACGGCCTATCGCTACACCGGCCTGGTCGATCCTCACGGCGTTTTCGGGCGGACCGAGACCAGGGTCGCCCACGTGATCGACCTGGCCGAGACCGAGGCCGAGGCCTATCTGGAGGCCGTCCGCGCCGCCAGCCCCAAGAAGATCAAGAACTGGCGCCGGCTGGACAACAAGCTGGAACGCGAGGTGGGCGCGGTCACCCTGGTCGGCCCCGACCCCTCCCGCGAGGCCTTCGACCAGTTGATCGCCTGGAAGCGCGAGCAGCTGGAACGCACCGGCGTCCACGACTTCCTGCGCGCCGACTGGACCCGCGGGCTGATGCTGGACCTGTTCCAGAAGCGGACAGGCCCGTTCCAGGGGCTGATGATCAGTCTCTATGCCGGCGGCCAGCTGGTGGCCGGCCATTTCGGCGTGCGGCTGGACGGCGTCTATCACCCGTGGATCGCCTCGACCAATCCGGCCCATGGCGAGTGGTCGCCGGGCCAGATCTTCTTCATGCGCGCCATCGCCGCCATGCCGGGCCTGGGCCTGCAGCACTACGACCTGGGTCCCGGCCACGACCACTACAAGGGAGCCTACGCCCTCAGCCAGGTCCAGATCGGCGAAGGCACGGCCACGGCCGCGACCATGGCCGGGCGCGTCGCCCATTCGCTGGACGGGGTCATGGCCCTGGCCGGTTCTCGGGGCGCCGGTCCCGTGGGGCGCCTGAGCCGCCGGATGGAGGCCATCGCCAGCGTCGAGCTGACCATGGGCGGGCGGATGCGCGGCTTGGTCGACGCCTTCGCTAACCAAGCGCAAAGGCGCGGCGGATAAGCTGGGCCAAAGCCTGGAGTTGCCATGCGCGTCACGGTCATGATCCCCACCCAACGGCGTCTCGGCGGCCTGGCCGTCGCGGCGCGTTCGGTGTTCGCCCAGGTCGGCGTCGACTTCGCCCGCCTGGAGCTGGTGGTCGTCGACAACGACCAGACGCCGTCGGCCCAGGCGACCGTCGCCGAGCTGACGGGTGAGGCGCCGTTTCCCGTCCACTACGTCCACGAGCCGCGCCCCGGCGTGGCGCACGCCCGCAACGCGGGCATGGCGGCGGTCCGGGGCGAGTTGATCGCCTTCCTGGACGACGACGAGGAGGCCCCGGCCGGATGGCTTGCGGCGCTGCTGGCCGCCCAGGCCCGCTACCAGGCCGACGTGGTGTTCGGACCGGTCCGGGCCCGCGCCCCGGCCAGCGTCACCCGGCACCGCGACTATCTGGAACGCTTCTTCTCGCGCGAAGGCCCCGCCGAGGCCGGGGTCATCGACCACTACTACGGCTGCGGCGACAGCCTGCTGCGCCGCGCCGCCCTGCCCGATCCGGTCGCGCCGTTCGCCGTCGAGCGCAATCACATCGGCGGCGAGGACGACATGCTGTTCGGCCACATGCGGGCCGGCGGCGCGCGGTTCGCCTGGGAGCCGGCGGCCTGGGTCTGGGAAGACCCCGTGCCCGACCGCCTGAGCCTGGACTACACGATCCGCCGCGCCTTCGCCTACGGCCAGGGCCCCTCGGCCCACTGCGCCGCCGCCAGCCCGCCCGACCGCCTGGGCGTCGCCCGCTGGATGGCCGTCGGGGTGGTGCAGAGTGCGCTGTTCGGCCTGGTGGCCGGCTTCAAGTGGCTGACCCGGGCCGGCGACCGGGCCGACTGGCTGGACCGCGCCGCCCGAGGCCTGGGCAAGACCCTGTGGTGGGGGCCGTTCAAGATCCAATTCTACGGAAGGACCGCGTCGTGAGCATCATCAGCGACTGGACCGACGACAAGGCCAAGGCGTTCGGCCGCGAGAACCTGATCTTCCAGCACGGCCTGCACCAGCGGCCGATGTTCGACGACGAGGGCCTGGCGCGGCTGCTGGACCAGTATCCACGCGACCAGCTGGGCGTCTTCACCATGGGCGAGGACCCCAAGGCCTGGACCACCTGGCGCAAGGGCGCGGCCGGGAACCTGACTGGCGACCAGCTGCTGGAGGCCGCCCAGGCCGGCCGGATCTGGCTGAACCTGCGCAAGACCAACGACTTCGTGCCGGACTACGCCGCCCTCTGCGACGAGATCTTCGCCGAGAAGGAGGCCCGCGTCCCAGGCCTGAAGACCTTCAAGCGCGACCTGGGCATGCTGATCAGCAGCGCCAACGCCCAGGTGTTCTATCACCTGGACGTGCCGCTGGTGTCGCTGTGGCAGATCCGCGGCCAGAAGAAAGTCTGGGTCTATCCGGTCGCCGACCCCTATGTGGGCGAGCTGGCGCTGGAGAGGATCGTGCTCAAGGAGACCGCCGAGCAGTTCGCCTTCGACCCGGCGTGGGACGCCGGCGCCCGGGCCTACGACCTGACGCCCGGGACCATGGTCACCTGGCAGCAGAACGCGCCCCACCGGATCGAGAACGGGCCGATGCTGAACGTCTCGATCTCGATCGAATTCATGACCCCGCCAGCCCTGATGCGCGCCAATGTCATCTACGCCAACGGCGTGCTGCGCCGCCGGCTGGGGGCCAGGCCGCGCGTGCAGAACGGTTTCGGCCCAACGGCCCTGGGCAAGCTGGCCGTGGCCCGCGGCGCCAAGGCCCTGAACCTGCAGACCCCGCATGTGCGCCACCTGCCGGTGACCTTCGGTCTGGACGCCCAGCGGCCCGGCGTGCTGATCGAGCGCGCCGGCGACGGGATCAGGGCCTAGAGGCCTTCCGGTTCGAGCTCCACCTCCCGCATCCACCCCGCCACGGGATGATCGCCAAGCGCGGCGACCATCGCCGCGCGTTCCGTAGCGCTCTTGTTCTGGCCCAACTTCCAGGTTCCCTCCAGCCGCTCGACGTTCAGCCGGCAGCCGATGACGCCCCGCAGCAGGGCCTCGAAACGGCCCGGAGTCATCTTGTCGCGGGTCCACGGCGTCTTGGGCGACAGCCGCGCCTCCTCCTGGGCCGAGAGGTCGTCGAGAAGGGTCAGCAGCTCCTCCGCCGACAGCGGCGCGACCAGGCCCTCGGCCTCGGCCGAGACATAGTTCCAGGTCGGGACCTGGTCCGGGCTTCCATACCAGTCGGGGCTGACATAGGCGTCCGGTCCGATGGCCAGGGCCACGGCGCGGAAACCCTGCACGACCTGCGGCGCCAGGGCGTTGCCGCGGGACAGGTGGAAGTCGAGGGCGACCTCGCCGAAGTCCAGCTCGCGGACCACCACCGGCGCCTGGGCGACGAACGGCCGGCCGCCGACCGCGGCCGCCAGGGTGACGAACGGATGGGCGCGGACGAAGGCCAGCAGCGCCTGGCGGTCGTCGACGCGGAACGGTCTGGCCGGATGCATCAGCCCGCCGCCCGCAGCAGGGCGACCAGCCGCGCCCGGGTCTCGCCGTCGGCGACGCCGTCGAAGCGACTCTGCCGCCAGTGCCGCTGGAAGGCGGCCACGACCGTCTCCGTCCACTCGTCGTACTGGCCCGAGGGCGCGCAGTTGTAGCCCAGGCGGGTCAGGCCGGCCTGCAGGGCGAAGACGCCGGTCCCCTGCTCGCCTCGACCCAGCGGCGCGCCCGGCGACGGCGGCGGCTCGACCCACAGGCCATGGCCCGCTTCGGCCAGACGCTTCCAGGGGAACAGCTCGCCCGGATCGATCTTGCGGGCGGGGGCGATGTCGGAGTGACCCAGGATACGGTCGTCGTCGATCGTCCAGCGCGAGCGGATATCGGCCAGCAGGTTGATCACCGCGGCGACCTGGGCGTCGGGGAACGGGCGATAGCCGAACTCGTGGCCGGGATTGACGATCTCGATGCCGATCGAGGCCGAGTTGATGTCCTTGACGCCCTTCCAGAAGGCGGCGCCGGCGTGCCAGGCGCGGCGCTCCTCGGGCACCAGCCGGAAGACCCGCCCGTCCTCCTCCACCATGTAGTGGGCCGAGACCTTGGCTTCCGGATCGCACAGCCGGGCCAGGGCGGCCTCGCCCGTCTCCATGCCGGTATAGTGCAGCACGATGCAGTCGGGCACGGCCTTGCGCGCGTCGAAGTTCGGCGACGGAGCGTCAATGAACGTCATTGAGAGCGGTTCCTCGTCAGCAGCAGCAGCGGCATCACCTGGTTCTTGCGCAGGGCGATGATCAGCACCCCCACTAGCGCGAGCAGCGTGCCGAGTCCCATTCGGGCGTCGAAATGATCGTGCGTGACCAGCACGCCCAGGCCAATGGTCATCAGCGGGGTCATCAGGGTGAGCGGCGCCACCAGGTTGGCGTCGTGGCGCTGGATCAGGCCGTAATAGGCGGTGTGGGCCAGGACCGAGACGATCAGGGCCGAGAACAGCAGCGCCGCCAGGAACGGCCAGCCGGCCTTCAGCGCCAGGCCCAGGCCGCCGGGTTCTGTGGCCAGGCTCAGCAGCGCCAGCGGCAGGACCGAGGTGGCGCCCACCCAGGCCTGGAACTGCAGCGGCTTCACGCCTTCGATCTGCTTCATCATAACCGCCCCCAGCGAACCGGTGAAGGCCGAGGCGACGATGAACCACAGGCCCGGCGACAGGGTCAGGCCGTGCGGGTTCCACATCACCACCACCGCGCCGGTCAGGGTCAGGGCGATGCCCAGGCCGCGCTTCCAGCGCACCTTCTCGCCCAGCAGCAGCATCGACAGGATCGTCGTGAACGGCACGGCCAGTTGGATCACCACCGCCGAGGCCGAGGGCGAGGCGGTCCGAAAGCCCATGAACAGCAGGGCGAAGTTGCCCGCCCCCATCAGCAGGCCGACCGCCACGATCCGCCAGGTCGGCCGGGGCGCGGGCAACAGCCAAGGCAGGGTCACCGCCGCGACGATGGCGAACCGCACCGCCGCATAGAACAGCGGCGGCACGCCCCACTGGGCGACCACGATCTTGGAGACGATGTTGTTGCAGGCCCAGACCAGGCAGACCAGGACCAGCACGCCGAAGTCGCGCAGGGACATGGGACGACCGATACGCGGCGCCGATGAAGGTTTGCAATCAAAACCGGGAAGCGTGCGCCGGGGACATGCACTTGTGCGTGTCCCCAGAAGCGGCGTCGACGTCCGCCGGTCATGAGCGCGGTGCGACGGCTGGGGACACGCACAAGCGCATGTCCCCGACGCCGCGGTTGACGTCCGGCGTAAACGGTCGTTTGCTGGTGAACAATGTTCACATACGCGAGCGTCCGGACCACCGGGCCGGGTGAACGTCAGGGCGGAAGCACGATGGCCATCGAGCACTTCGACGTACTGATCGTGGGCGCGGGCCTCTCGGGCATCGGCGCGGCCTACCACCTGCAGCGCGACTGCCCGGGCAAGACCTACGCCGTCCTTGAGGCGCGGGCGGCGATCGGCGGCACCTGGGACCTGTTCCGCTATCCCGGCATCCGCTCCGACAGCGACATGTACACGCTGGGCTACGCCTTCAAGCCGTGGCGTGAGGCCAAGGCCATCGCCGACGGCCCGTCGATCCTGCGCTATGTCCGCGAGACCGCCGACGAGAACGGCATCACCCCGCACATCCGCTTCGGCCACAAGGTCAGGCGGGCCAGCTGGTCGTCGGAGACCGCCGCCTGGACCGTCGAGGTCGAACACGAGGGCGCGATCCTGAAGGTCAGCTGCGGCTTCCTGTCGATGTGCAGCGGCTACTACAACTACGACGCCGGCTACACGCCCGACTTCCCGGGGACCGACCGGTTCCGGGGTCGGATCGTCCATCCCCAGCACTGGCCGAAGGACCTGGACTACGCCGGCAAGCAGGTCGTGGTGATCGGCAGCGGCGCGACGGCCGTGACCCTGGTCCCGGAAATGGCCAAGGCCGCCGGCCACGTCACCATGCTGCAGCGCTCGCCGACCTATGTGGTCTCGCGGCCGGCCGAGGACGGACTGGCCAACTGGCTGCGGGCCCGGCTGCCGGCCATGACCGCCTACGGGATCACCCGCTGGAAGAACGTGCTGATGCAGATGCTGTTCTTCCGGATTGCTCGCCGCAAGCCGGAGAAGACCAAGCAGCAGCTGCTGGGCCTGGTGCGCCAGCACCTGGGACCCGACTACGACATCGAGACCCACTTCACGCCGCGCTACAATCCGTGGGACCAGCGGCTGTGCCTGGTGCCGGACGCCGACCTGTTCGACTCCATCAAGGCCGGGACCTCGTCGGTGGTCACCGACCAGATCGAGACCTTCACCGAAACCGGCCTGCGACTGAAGTCGGGCAAGACCCTGGACGCCGACGTGATCGTCACCGCCACTGGCCTGCGCATGCAGTTGCTGGGCGAGATGGAGGTGGTGATCGACGGCCGGAAGGTCGCTCCGCACGAGACCACCAGCTACAAGGGCATGATGTTCAGCGACGTGCCGAACCTGGCCTCGACCTTCGGCTACACCAACGCCAGTTGGACTCTGAAGGCCGACCTGACGGCGGAGTATGTCTGCCGCCTGCTCAACCACATGGACCGCACGGGAACCCGGATCTGCACCCCACGCCTGCCCGAGGGTGAGATGGAGATCGAACCCTGGCTGGACTTCTCCTCGGGCTACGTCCAGCGGGCCCTGGCCGTCCTGCCCCGCCAGGGGGCCAAGGTCCCGTGGAAGGTGCACCAGAACTACGCCCTGGACCTGGTGGCCCTGCGCTACGGCAAGGTCGACGACGGGACGATGGAGTTCTCGAAGGCCAGGGCGCCGGCCAAGGCCAGGACGGCGGCGTAGGCTCCGCGTCGGACAGGCGAACCGAAGGCCCGATTGGCGCGGCGCGGGAAAGTTTGCGACCGAAGCCTCGCGAACACGTTATCTTATCGCACGACGTGTCACGGATGGCCTGTGAGCCGGCGCGCAATCGGCCGGAGCTAGGCGTACGGAAAAGCTAGACGTCGTCCTCCAGCGGGCGAGACGCGCGATACGCGCGGCCTCGGAGTTGATCCAACAATCGCGGGACATCCTGGCCCGCCTGGAGGAAACCAGGATCCGCAATCTCGCGGTCCGGCAGGCTTGCTTCGAGACGGCCGTTCGCCTGGGAGCCGACCGTGCCAGCTCTGAGCCGAAGTCCGCCCCCCCCCCCGAGGCTCTCAGTATCCCTATGCCGGCGCCTTCTCGCCTTCAGCCTGCGCCAGGAAGGCCAGCGTCACGTCGACCAGCCCCGGGGCGTCAGACATCTCGTAGTGGGTGACGCCCGGTAGGATGGCCAGGCGGTGGCGGGACATGCCGGCCCCGTCCCAACCCGCGTCGCGCAAGCCTCCGCCCAGCAGCTGGTAGAAGCGCACGATGTGCTCGGGTTCGAACATGTCGCTGTCGCCATAGACCAGAAGCGTGGTCGGCTTCAGGGCCCTGGCGTCCTCCGACCAGTCGTAGGGCCGGCGAATGGCCTCGCCCATGCGCTCGACGAACTCGGGAAAGTCCTCCACCCGCGGCGCCACGGCCTTGTATCCGTCATAGAGCGCGGTCCGCATGAACATGTCGGCGCTGTCGCGGGTAATGGCCTTCTGCTGCTCGCGGATGTCGGCGTAGAAGCCCGTGTCGGCATAGGGCGCGGAGGCCAGGACCAGCTTGCCCACCACCTCGGGATGCTGCGCCGCCAGGCGGAACGCGACCATGCCGCCGAACGAGAAGCCCATCACGTCCACCCGCTCGAACCCGAGGGCCCGCACCAGAACCGCCAGGTCGTCGCCCATGGCGATCGGATCGATCGGTCGGTCGGTCAGCGCCGTGCGGCCATGGCCATAGAGGTCGACGGCGATCACCTGCCGCCCCGCCGCCAAGCGGCCCAGCACGGGCCCGAACATGTCCATCGTGCCGAACCCGCCGTGCAGCAGCAGTAGGGGCGCGCCGGCGCCGTGGATCTCGTAGCCGTAGCGGACGCCGCCCGCCTCGACATGGCCTTTCTGGATGGGGTTCATCGCCGGTTCTCCGTTACTCGCCTCCCAAGGACGCGGCCAGGCGAGCCGGCCCGACAACGGCGCGAGAATAATCCGGAAAACCTACGCCTCGTCCTCGAAGCCCTCGTCGTCCTCGACCGGCGCGGCCTTGACCGGCGGACCGCCCTTGCGCGCCACGAACCGCAGCGCCGTATGGGTCTTGGAGAACGCGCAGACCTTCGTATCCACGAGCCCCCGTTCGCGGGCGGCGGCCAGGATCTCGGCGTCCTTCAGCGGCGCGCCCTTGCCCTTCTGGGCGACGATCCAGAGCGCGCCCTTCGGCCCCAGCCCGCCGGCCAGGTCTTCGAGCTGGTCGAAATCGGCCAGGTCCTCGACGCCCAGGAACAGCAGGTCGATGTCCTCATAGGCCTCGACCGGTTCGACCCGGGTCGACAGCTCGTCCAGGAACGCCGCGTCGTCGATCGCCTCGACCACCACCGTCTGGCCCGCCTTGACGCCCAGCTTGTCGAGACGGCCGGGCGGGTTCTGGATGGCGTGCAGCCACTTGGCCGCCTGACCCGGCTCCAGGGTGAAACGCGTGCCGTCGGTCAGCACCAGGTCGTCGCCCTCGACCCGCAGGTCGCGCAGGGCGTGACCCTGGAAGATGCCGCGCACCGCGCCGCGGAAGATCAGCTTGGGCGGCTCCCACAGCAGCTTGCCGTCGCTCTCGCCGTCCGACAGCTGGCCCCAGACGCCCTTGGCCTCCTTGCCCATGGTCACGACCCCCGGAAGTTGGGTTGGCGCTTCTCGAGGATGGCGTCGACGCCCTCCATGTGGTCGTCGGTGTGGTGGGCGATGGCCTGGGCCGCTGCGCTCATCTCCATCAGGGTGTCGTAGCTGGCGGTCTGGCCGTGCTTGAGCAGGCTCTTGCCCATGCGCAGGGCGTGCGGCGGCTGCTGGGCGATGCGCGTGGCCAGGGCCAGGGCCTCGTCCATCAGCGTCTCGGCGGGCACGGACTTGCTGACCAGGCCCCAGGCCTCCGCCTTGGCCGCGTCGATGACGTCGCCGGTGAACAGCAGCTCGGCGGCGCGGCTCATGCCGATCGTGCGCGGCATCAGCCAGGCCCCGCCGTCCCCTGGGATCAGGCCCAGCTTCAGGAAGGTGACGCCGAACTTCGCCGTGTCGGCGGCGATGCGGATGTCGGTCATGCAGGCCACGTCGCAGCCCAGGCCGATGGCCGCGCCGTTGACCGCCGCGATCGACGGGACCTCCAGGCCGTAGATGGCCCGCACGATGCGGTGGATGTTCTTGCGGTAGCCGTCGCGGACCTTGACGCCGTTGCCGCCGAACGCCCCCTCCCGCGCCTTCATCGCCTTGACGTCGCCGCCGGCCGAGAAGGCCCGGCCCGCCCCGGTCAGGATCACGCAGCGGATGTCCTGGTCGTCGTTGATCGCCTCGCAGGCCGCCGCGACCTGGTCGCCGTCGCCGGGCGCGCCCAGGGCGTTCAGGGCGTCGGGTCGGTTGAGAGTGAGAATGGCGACATGGCCGCGCTTCTCGGTCAGGATCAGGGGGTCTTGCGACATGCCAGCGGCTCCGGGTGTTTCGCCCTGCATAACGCAAATCACGCAGGGAGAGGCAAGAGACCAGCGCTCGCCCGACATCGTTCTACAAACTAAGGTTAATCCCTGACTTCGCCCAAAATAGACAAGACTCTGGGCTTCTTACTGTGATCACACACAAGACCTGGAAGATCTTGGACAGTGAGAACAAGACGCAACAGCAGCCCTGCGACATTTTAGGCAAGCTGAGCCATAAAAACCGTTAGCGTAGAAGAGAATCATAGGTTTTTACTAGGACCAGGGACGATTTTGAAAAGCGGTGGCGTGTAGTGCTCATGTCCCACAGACATGCTTTGATCATCGAGGATGAAATCCTCATCGCGATGGAAGTGGAGGCCCTGCTTGGCGAGCAAGGGTTCGACAGCTTCGACATCGCGGAAAGCCCGCAGGACGCGCTGGATTGCGCGCTGCGACGTCCGCCTGACCTGATCACGGCTGACTATCGCATCGTAGGCGGCACCGGCGTCGAGGCGGTCACCGCCATTCTCGCCCGGCTGGGACCGATCCCCGTGGTCTATGTGACCGGCAACGCCGACCAGTTGGGCGCCCGCACCCGCGCTGTGGTGGACAAGCCGATCTCGCCCCACCGTCTGGCCGAGGCCTGCGCCATGGTCGCCGGCGCCTAGAGCAAGCCGCGCGAGATAAGAGTCGACCGACTAGCTCTAGGCTTTTGTTTTCGCATCGCTTTCGCGGAAAACCGGCGTCCACTTTTCCGCGCGATGCCCTAGGCGTTCCCGGCCGAGCACGGCTATGCTGGCGGCTCGCTAGGGAGCCGCCCATGATCATCGACAGCCTCGAAGCGCTTGAGGCGCTCTACACGCCGGCCCCCGCCGCGGCCTCCACCGTCAAGGTCGCCGACCGCATCACCCCGCACTACCGCGCCCTGATCGAGGCCTCGCCGTTCCTGGCCCTGGCCACCGCCGGCCCCGAGGGCCTGGACTGCAGCCCGCGCGGCGACCGGCCCGGCTTCGTTCGGATCCAGGACGAGCGGACGCTGATCCTGCCCGACCGGCGCGGCAACAACCGCATCGACAGCCTGCGCAACGTGGTCCGCGACCCGCGGGTGGCGCTGATGTTCCTGATCCCCGGCTCGGGCACGACCTTCCGGGTCAACGGCCGGGCGGCAGTCAGCGCCGATCCCGACCTGCTGGCGAGCTTCGCGATCGACGGCAAGGCGCCGCGCACCTGCCTAGTGGTCACCGTGGTCGAGGCCTATTTCCAGTGCGCCCGCGCCATAGTCCGCTCGGGCCTGTGGAATGCGGAGAGTCAGGTCGATCCCGCCGCCCTGCCCTCGCCCGGCGCGATGCTGGCGGCGATTAGCGGGGATACCGTAGGCGGGGAGCGTTACGACAAGGCCTGGCCGGAGCGCGCGGCCGCGACGCTGTGGTAAACCAACCCCTCCCCTACGGGGGAGGACCAACGAAAACGGCCTCGCCCGGGTGGGGCGAGGCCGCTTGAAACACATCGAAGTCGAAGGTCTGTGAACCTTCAGTCGTCGCGGTGAACCCGTTCCCGGCGTTCATGGCGTTCCTGGGCTTCCAGGCTGAGCGTCGCGGTGGGCCGCGCGTCCAGTCTCGCCAAACCGATCGGCTCGCCGGTTTCTTCGCAATAGCCGTAGGAACCGTCTTCGACCCGACGCAACGCCTGGTCGATCTTGGAGATCAGTTTTCTCTGACGATCCCGAGTGCGAAGTTCCAGCGCCCGGTCAGTTTCCGACGACGCACGATCGGCGAGGTCGGCATGGTTTTCAGTTTCAGCCTGCAGATGGGAAACCGTCTCGCGAGATTCGCGGAGGATCTCTTCTTTCCAGGCCAGGAGCTTCTGCTTGAAATATTCAAGCTGACGCTCGTTCATGAATGGCTCGTCGTCCGAAGGACGATACGAATCCGGTACCTTAAGAACAGTGGCCGTTTGCATTAACGCCTCACGCCCCGATGAACTCCGCCCAGGTCAGGCGGGGTGCTTATACCAAAACGATAGCCCGGTTCAATGAACCTCGCATGAGCGGCGCATTCAGCACCGTGCACGGATGCCCCGATCCTGGGGATAGCCGCTGAACCGTGTTCTTTAGGATACGGTTTCATTCGCGATCAGCCCAGCCGCGCCTGCTCGAGCTTGGCCGCCTCGACCGCCGCGCGGGTCTCGATCTCGTTGAGGATCGCCTCCAGCTTGGGGTCGTCGGTAGCCTCGCGATGCTCGCGCACGGCGCTCTTGAGCCGCGACAGCGTGCCGGTCGAGACCTCGCCGTCCAGGGTGGCCAGCTTCAGGGCGTCCAACAGGTCCAGCAGGCCGCCGGCCCGCTTGACCGCCCGACGCTTGCGCTCCATCGGGTCGAGATTGGCCTGCAAGGCCAGCAGGGCGTCCAGCGAGCCGATCCCGGCCACGCCGCCCGCCTGGGCCACGCCGCTCGCCGCGGCCGCGCCGCCGACCGAAGGCAGGGAAAAGCCCGATCCGCCGCCTGCCGGTTTGGCCCGCGATGCGCCAACCGCGCCCGCGCCTCCCGTGCTGGAAACCTTCATGACGAAACGCCGCTCCAACGCCGAAACGAGGGATTCACCCCTCCCCGTTAACCACATCTTGCGGGGCGGCGCTTGCGGTATGGTTAATGCCGGGCAGAATCTGCCGAAGCGGAATGTCGCAGGCAGAAAATCGCCCCGCGCCGACTGATTTTATTGAGCTTTTTATCCACAAACGGTTGGCCCGGTTCTGGCATGGGACGGTGCGGGGATGCCACCCCACCGCAGGATCGCCATGTCTCGTTCATTCTTTGCTTCCGTTCTGGGCCTCGCCCTCGCCGCCGTCGCCCTGGTCGCCTCGCCCGCCGACGCCAAGTCGCGGATCAAGGACATCGTCGCCTTCGAGGGCGTGCGCGACAACCAGCTGGTCGGCTACGGCATCGTCGTGGGCCTGAACGGTTCGGGCGACAGCCTGCGCAACGCGCCGATGACCAAGCAGAGCCTGGAGGCCATGCTCGAGCGCCAGGGCGTCAACGTCCGCGACGGCAACCTGAACACCAAAAACACCGCCGCCGTCATGGTCACCGCCAACCTGCCGCCCTTCTCGGCGGCCGGCGCGCGCGTGGATGTCACGGTCTCGACCCTCGGCGACGCCAAGAGCCTGCTGGGCGGCACCCTGCTGGTCACCTCGCTGCAAGGCGCCGACGGCCAGACCTACGCGGTGGCGCAAGGCTCGGTGCAGACCGGTTCGGTCTCGGCCGGCGGCGCCTCGGGCAGCTCGGTCACGAAGGGCGTCCCGACCGCCGGCCGGATCGCCGCCGGCGGCATCATCGAAAAAGAGACCGGCTTCCAGATGGTGAACATGGACGTGCTGCGCATGACCCTGCGCAACCCGGACTTCACCACCTCGCGCCGCATCGCCGACGCCATCAACCAGCGCTTCGCCAACTGCGCCCAGGCCCAGAACCCGACGATCGTCGCGGTCCGCCCGCCGGCTGGCATGGACATGATCAGCTTCGTCACCGCCATCGAGAACCTTGAGGTCGAGCCCGACGCCCCGGCCAAGGTGATAATCGACGAGGTGGCCGGCGTGATCGTCATGGGCGACGACGTCCGCATCAGCCAGGTGGCGATCGCCCAGGGCAACCTGACCATTTCGGTCCAGGAGACCCCGGCCGTCAGCCAGCCGGCCCCGTTCAGCCAGGGCCGCACCGCCATCGTCCCGCAATCGACCGTCAGCGTCGACGAGGAGAAGGGTCGCAAGCTGCTGACCCTGGGCGGCGGCGCCTCGCTGAAAAGCCTGGTCGGCGGCCTGAACGCCCTGGGGGTGACCCCGCGCGACATGATCTCGATCCTGCAGGCCATCAAGGCCTCTGGCGCCCTGCAAGCCGACATCGAGGTGATGTGATGAGCCTGTCGACGATCGCCACGCCCGCCCTCGATACGGTCGGCCCGACCGCCGCCTCGACCGCCGAACTGCTCAAGCGCGGCAAGATCCGCGAGACGGCCCAGAAGTTCGAGGCCTCGTTCCTGTCGGTGATGATGCAGTCGATGACCGCCGGCATGAAGACGCCGGAGGTCGGCGGCGGCGGGACCGGCGAGGACATGTTCAAGTCCCTTCTCGCCGAGGAGATGGCCAAGCAGGTCTCCAGGGCCGGCGGCGTCGGCGTGGCCGCCGCCGTGCAGAAGGAAATGCTGAAGATGCAAGGTCTGAAGGAGTAGCCCGCATGGCCCTCACCGCCCTCGACTGCGACGACCGCGTCGAACAGCTGATCATCCTGACCGAGCGCCTGACCGACCTGATCGCCCGGCAGTCGGCCGCCTTCGAGGCCCGGCGCCCGCACGAGGCGGCGCAGTACGTCGATGAAGTGGCCAAGCTGGCCAACCTCTATCGCCACGAGTCGACCCGGGTGCGCGGCAACGTCGCCCTGGTGTCGGGCGCCGCGCTCCAGCGCCGCCAGCGCCTGGTGCGCGCCACTGAGGCCTTCGACGCCGTCCTGGCCCGCCAGGGTCGGGCGGTCGCCGCCGCCAAGACCGTCACCGAAGGCCTGGTCCGCGCCATCGCCGCGGAAGTCGCCGAACAGCGGCCGACGGCGTCCGGATACGGCCCGGGCGCTCAGGGCGCGGCCTATCGGCAGAACGGCACCGCGATCACGCTGAACCAGCGGGCCTAGTCGCTCCTCTCTCCCCTTGCGGGAGAAGGTGGCGGCCGAAGGCCGACGGATGAGCAACCATGTTGATCAGGCGTGGCGAACCCAGGGCTGCTGTCGCTTGAGGACGAGGTTTGCGGCTTCGACGAGTTTTCGCATGACGGCGACGATGG
>NZ_LMFX01000026.1:0-50363 GCF_001426985.1 Caulobacter sp. Root1472
AGCTGCTTGCCCTTGAGGCTCTTGAGGGCTCGGACGATGCGCTTGCGGGTGCCGTGGGGCATGATGACGTCGTCGATATAGCCGCGGGAGGCGGCCACGAACGGGTTGGCGAAGCGGTCCTTGTACTCGGCCTCGCGGGCGGCCAGGGCCTGGGGGTCCTTGGCCTCCTGGCGGAAGATGATCTCCACCGCCCCCTTGGCGCCCATGACCGCGATCTCGGCGGTGGGCCAGGCGTAGTTGAAGTCGCCGCGCAGGTGCTTGGAGCTCATCACGTCATAGGCCCCGCCATAGGCCTTGCGGGTGATCAGGGTGATCTTGGGCACGGTGGCCTCGGCATAGGCGAACAGCAGCTTGGCCCCGTGCTTGATCAGCCCGCCGTACTCCTGCTTGGTGCCGGGCATGAAGCCGGGCACGTCCACCAGGGTGAGGATGGGGATGTTGAAGGCGTCGCAGAACCGCACGAAGCGGGCGGCCTTCCTGGAACTGTCGATGTCCAGCACCCCGGCCAGCACCTGCGGCTGGTTGGCCACCACCCCCACCGTCTCGCCGTCCATCCGCGCAAAGCCGCAGACGATGTTCTTGGCCCACTCGCTGGAGATCTCGAAGAAGTCGGCCTCGTCGACGATCTTCAGGATCAGCTCCTTGATGTCGTAGGGCTTGCCCGGGTCGGACGGGATCAGGCTGTCCAGGCTGGGCTCGGCGCGCCAGGGGTCGTCGAAGCTCTGGCGGGCGGGCGCGGTCTCGCGATTGGACGAGGGCAGGAAATCGACCAGCCGGCGCACCTGGGTCAGGGCCTCCAGGTCGTTGTCGAACGCCCCCTCGGCCACCCCGGACTTGGCCGCGTGCACCCGCGCCCCGCCCAGCTCCTCGGCCGTGACCACCTCGTTGGTCACCGTCTTGACCACGTCCGGCCCGGTCACGAACATGTAGCTGGTGTCGCGGACCATGAAGATGAAGTCGGTCATGGCCGGCGAATAGACGTCGCCGCCGGCGCAGGGGCCCATGATCACGCTGATCTGCGGGATCACGCCCGAGGCCATCACGTTCTCCAGGAAGATGTCGGCATAGCCGGCCAGGCTGTCGACGCCCTCCTGGATGCGCGCCCCGCCCGCGTCGAACAGGCCGATGATCGGCGCGCCCACCTTCATGGCCTGGCGCTGGACCTTGACGATCTTGGCCGCGTGSGCCCCGCTYAGCGAGCCGCCGAACACCGTGAAGTCCTTGGAGAASACRTAGACSACCTTGCCGTTGATCGTGCCCCAGCCGGTGACCACCCCGTCGCCGGGCACCTTCTGCTCGGCCATGCCGAACTCCGTCCCCCGGTGCTCGACGAACATGTCGAACTCCTCGAACGAGCCCTCGTCCAGCAACAGGTCGATCCGCTCGCGCGCCGTCAGCTTGCCCTTGGCGTGCTGGGCCGCCACCCGCCCCTCNCATGTCGAACTCCTCGAACGAGCCCTCGTCCAGCAACAGGTCGATCCGCTCGCGCGCCGTCAGCTTGCCCTTGGCGTGCTGGGCCGCCACCCGCCCCTCGCCGCCCCCGCCCCGAGCCTGCGCGCGACGGCGATCCAGTTCCTCGAGTATGTGCTGCACGCGGATTGGCTCCCTGCTCTCTTACCTGGGCGGTTTTCCCACCTTATGGACCGAGGCCTAATGGCGCGAGCTTTCCGTGACAAGGCGCACCGGAGGACCGCGCCGCGGCGACCGGCCTTGGGTCAAAGAAGTCGGGCCTCAGCGCCGCAGCGCCGCGAACCAGCGCTCCAGCACCTGCGCCTCGACGGCCAGGGCCTCGGCCCGGGCGACCGCTTCGGCGTCCTGCCCCCACGTTTGCGCCTGGAAGATCTCCTCCAGCCGTGACAGGTCCAGGGCCTTGCGGCCGGTGACCCTGCCCGCCCGCAGGGCCAGGGCCAGCACCGTCGAGCCGAACAGACCCGCGCCATAGGCCACCCCCGCCAGGGTGAAGTCGTCCAAGGTCAGGGCCAGGGCCTCGACACTGGCCAGGGCGGCCGGCGACTGGGCCGTGTGGATCACGCCGGACGCGGGGGTCAGGTGCACGTCCAGCTCGGCCCTGGCCCAGTCCAGCAGGGCGCCCCAGTCGCGCTTCTGGCGCTCGACCAGCGGCGTGGGGTGGTCGGCCCAGTAGCACAGCAGGTCCGAGCCGGCGTAGGCCGCGACCTCGCCGGCCACCTCGGCGCGGGTCTCGCGGATCCGGTCGATGGCGGTAAAGGCCAGGCGGGTGGCGGGCATGGCCGTGGAGTCGATCACCTCGACCTGGGCGTCCCATTCGGCGGCGACCAGCTGGGCCAGCGCCAGGGTCGGCAAGACCAGCGGCGACCGGGCCGGAGACTTGGGCGTGCGGCCGTCCAGCAGCACGGCGAAACCGCCGTCGATGGGGCCGGCCGCGGCGGCCCTGTAGAAGCGGCGGGGACGTTGCAGCAGGTCGGGCTTGTCGGCCAAGGCGAACTTCTTTTCAGTCCAGACATCAAAACAGCGGTTTCAAGCCGTTGAATGGGCAAACAACGCGCCCGAGGCAAGACCGACGACGCAAGGGAGAACAAACGGCGTGAGCCTGCCTTCCAACGACCTGATGGCGGCCATCGCCACGACCCGCTTCGGCCTGGGCGCGCGGCCCGGCGAGATCGACGCGGCGCGCGACGATCCGCGCGGCTTCCTGGCGGCCCAGATCCGCCCCGCGGGCGCCGACCAGCCGCAGGGCGGCGAAGACTCGGCCCGGCGCCTGGCCGAGGTCAGTGACTACCAGATGCAGAAGCGCGACGCCAAGGCGATGGGCGAGGCCAAGGGTCCGGCGGTCAAGGACCTCCAGAAGGACCTCAAGGATCAGGCGGGCGACGACTTCCTGGCCCGCGCTCGGCTTGGGGCCACGACGGATGCGGCGTTCCGCGAGCGCTGGGCGCTGTTCTGGGCCAACCATTTCACCGTCTCGGCCACCAGCCTGGCCGTCGGCTCGGTGGCGGGGCCGTTCGAGCAGGAAGCCATCCGCCCGCACGTGTTCGGCCGCTTCGAGGACCTGCTGGTGGCCTCGTCCACCCATCCGGCCATGCTGCTCTATCTCGACCAGGCCCAGTCGGTGGGCCCCGACAGCCGGGCGGCGCAGTACCAGCGCAAGAGCGGCAAGAAGGCCGGCGGGCTGAACGAGAACCTGGCCCGCGAGATCCTGGAGCTGCACACGGTCGGAGTCGACGCCGGCTACAAGCAGGCCGACGTTACGGAATTCGCCCGGGCCATGACCGGGTTCAGCATCGGCCGACCGAAGGACCCGAGCCCGCACCGGTTCCTGTTCCGTGACAACGCCCACGAGCCGGGCCCGCGGACGGTGATGGGACGGCGCTATCCCCAGGAAGGCCAGGCCCAGGCCCTGGCGGTGATGCGCGACCTGGCGGCCAGCCCCCACACCGCCCGCCACCTGGCGACCAAGCTGGCCGTCCACTTCGTCAGCGACACCCCGCCGCCCGCCCTCGTCGCCCGGCTGCAGAAGGCCTATCTCGACAGCGACGGTCGCCTGGACGAGGTGGCCCGCGCCCTGGTCGCCGCGCCCGAAGCCTGGGATCCCGTCGCCGCCAAATTCAAGACCCCCTACGAGTTCGCCATCTCGACCTGGCGGTCCATCGACGCCCAGCCGTCGGGCATCGACAAGCTGGCCCCGGTGCTGACGGGGTTGGGCCAGAAGCCGTTCTCGGCCCCCTCGCCCAAGGGCTGGGCGGATGAGGCCCAGGTCTGGTGCGCGCCGGACGCCCTGATCAAGCGCCTGCGGTTCAGCGAGGGCTTCGCCGCCGTGGTCGCCGACCGCCTCGATCCCAGCCTGCTGGCCCAGACGGCCCTCGGCGCGCGCCTGACCCCGGCGGTCGCCAAGGCCGTGGCCCGGGCCGAGACCCGCCGCGAGGCCATGGCCCTGCTGCTGATGAGTCCGGAGTTCCAACGCCGATGACCGCCCAAGCCTCCCCTCAAACGACCTCCCGTCGCTCGCTGCTGCTGCAGGCCGCCGGCCTGGGCGTTTCCGTCAGCTTCCTGGGCGGGTCGGCCTTCGCCGCCGCCGACGGCGCGATGGCCCGTCGCAAGCTGGTCGTGGTCATCTGCCGGGGCGGCATGGACGGCCTGACCGTCAGCCCGCCGATCGGTGATCCCGACTACGCGGCCCTGCGCGGCGCGGTGGCGGTGGCGCCCGACCAGGCCTTGAAGCTGGACGGAACCTTCGGCCTGCACCCGGCGCTGCAATCGGTGCACGCCCTGGCCCTGAAGGGCCAGGCCCGCATCGCCCCGGCCATCGCCAGCCCCGACCGCGCCCGCTCACACTTCGAGGCCCAGGACGTGCTGGAGACCGGCGCCGCCCAGGTCTATGGCGTCAACACCGGCTGGCTGAACCGCACGCTGGAGGTGATGGGACCGTCGAAGGTCGAAGGCCTATCGGTGGGCGCCACCGCGCCGCTGATCCTGCGCGGCAAGGTCCAAGCCGCCAGCTGGTCGCCAGGCAAGGGCGTCGACGAGGCCGCCCGTCTGCCCACCCTGCTGCAGGACCTCTACAAGGCCGACCCGCTGATGGGGCCGGCCTTCGCGCGCGGCCTTGAGACCGAGACCATGGCCCAGGCGGCGATGACTGCGCTAAACCCCGCCCCCGCCCCCGTCTCGACCGACACGACGGCGATGAACACCTCCGGAATGACGCCCCAGGTCGCGGCGCCGCCGGCCGTGGCCCAGGCGATGGCTCCAACGGCGATGACCCAGGACGCCCGGGCCATCGCCGGCCAGCGCCAGGGCCGCGAGGCCGCCCGCAAGCTGGGCGCGACCCTGGCCGGCTTCATGGTGCAGGACGGCGGACCACGCATCGCCGCCATCTCGCTGGACGGCTGGGACACCCATGCCGGCCAGGTCGGCCAGCTGAACACCCGCCTGTCCTATCTCGACGCCGTGCTCGACGGCCTGAACACCGGCCTGGGCGAAGAATGGCGCAACACCGTCGTCGTCGCCGCCACCGAGTTCGGCCGCACGGCCCGGGTCAACGGCACGGGCGGCACCGACCATGGCACCGGCTCGACCGCCCTGGTGCTGGGCGGCGGGCTCCGGAAGGGCGGCCTCATCGGCGACTGGCCGACGCTGAGGCCGGACGCCCTGTTCGAGAACCGCGACGTGCGCCCCACCCTCGACATGCGCGGCCTGTTCAAGGGCGTGCTGGCCGACCACATGGGCGTCGACCGCGCGGCCCTGGAAACCAAGGTCTTCCCCGACAGCGCTGACGCCAAGCCGGTGTCCGGACTGGTCTAGCCCCGCGTCGAGAAGGCGTCGATGAAGCCGGCCACCTCGGCGGCCGGCATGGGCCGGGCGAAGTGGTAGCCCTGGACCTGGTCGCAGCCGTACTGCGTCAGCGTCGCCACCTGGTCGGGCCGCTCGACCCCTTCGGCCACCACCTTCATGCCCATGCTGGAGCCGAGGTTGATCACCGCGCGGACGATGGCGTCGTCCTGGCTGTTCTGGACGAAGGACTTGTCGATCTTCAGGCGATCGATCGGGAATTGCCGCAGGTTCGCCAATGAGGCGTAGCCAGTGCCAAAATCGTCCAGCGCGATCAGCACGCCGGCGTCGTGCAACTGCTTGACCGTGTCGCTGACCACCTCGGCGCCCCAGCCCATATAGACGTTCTCGGTGACCTCGATGGTCAGACGGTCGGCCGGCACGTTCCAGCGCGCCAGCTTGGCGGCGATCTCGGCGGCCAGGCGTCCGGTGCGGAACTGGGCCGAGGAGATGTTGATCGCCACGCGGCCGAACTCCACGCCCTGGTCGAGCCAGGCGCGCATCTGGCCCAAGGCGCGCTCGAAGGCCACCTCGCCCAGCTGCAGCGACAGGTCGTTGTCCTCGAACGCGGCCATGAAGGCGGCTGGCGGCAGGACGCCTTGCTCCGGATGGTTCCAGCGCATCAGGGCCTCGAAGCCGGCCACGCTGTTGCCGGCCAGGTCGACGACCGGCTGGTAGAACAGGTCGAACTCGCCCTGGCTGATGGCCAACCGCACCTCCCGCAGCAGCTCGACGCGCTGCTCGACCTCCGTCCGCATCGCCGGCCGGAAGACGACGCTGCGATTGCGGCCGTCGTACTTGGCTTGATACAGCGCCACGTCGGCGTTCTTGAGCAGGTGGGTGGGATCGGCGTCGGGATCGCCGTGAACCGCGGCGCCGATGCTGGCGCAGATGGTGAAGCTCTGGCCGCCATGTTCGATCGGCGTGCGCAGCAAGCCCTGCAGCACCTCGATCGGGCGGGTCATGTCGGCCTCGCTCTTGAGGTCGCGCAGCACGATGGCGAACTCGTCGCCGCCCAGGCGGGCCACGGTGTCGTTGCGCCGGAAAGCCCGCTTGAGCTGGCCGGCCAGCGCCTTCAGCAGGGCGTCGCCGGCGTCGTGGCCCAGGGTGTCGTTGACGTCCTTGAAGTGGTCGACGTCGAGCATGATCAGGCCGAACATCTCGCCCTGTTCGGCGGCGGCCACGGCGTCGTCATAGGCGCGCTGGAAGGCGGCCCGGTTGGGCAGGCCGGTCAGGGGATCGCGAAAGGCCAGGAACTCGATCTGGGCGGCGGCGCTGATCGACTCGGTGACGTCCTCGTGGGTGGCCACATAGCCGCCGTCCGCGGTGGGATTGTGGGTGATGCGGATGGTGCGCCCATCGGTCAGCTCCACGTCGCGCGTCGCCGCCGCGCCCCTCACAGCCGCCTCGACGGTCGCGGCGTAGAAGGCCGCGAAGCTGCGGGGCCCTTTGCCGATCGAGCAGCGATGCTCGAGGATGTCGTCCAGCCGCGTCCCGGGGACGCTGAGCGCGTCCGGCACGTCGTAAAGCCGGCGATAGGCGGTGTTGCACAGGATCAGCCGCTTCTCGGCGTCGAACATGCAGAGGCCGTGGGGCATGTTGCTCAGGGCCGCGTCGAAGCGCGCGTTCTGCTCGGCCAGGCGCTGGCCGGCGATCTCGGCTTCGCGCGCGGCCAGGACCGCCTCGGTCACTTCCCGCCCGACGACGACGAACCGGCTATAGGCGGAGCCGCGCGGCCAGGGGCTGAACTCGAAGCTGAACCAGCGCGTGCAGCCTTCGGCGTCCGCGGGAATTTCGACGCGGCAGGTCTCCACCGCGCCGGTTTCGAGACAGCGTCCCGCGGCGGCCGTGAACTCGGCGTTCGGCGCCAGCGGTTCGGCGTTCGGAGACTGCGAGGTTCGGGGCGTCACGGCCTGATCCAGCCAGCCTTGGCTGAACAGCACGGGTTTCAGGTCCAGGTCGAGCAGCACGATGGGGGTCGGCGAACCGCTCAACGTGATCCGCAGCGCCCTTTCAGCCGCGGATAGAGCGGCCGATCGGCGCTCCAGAAGATCCAGCGCGATAACCTGCGAACTCATGACGAACACCCTTTCCTGCCCTCGACGGCAGGGTCGGCGAACGTCGCTAATAAGTTGATGACGGAAGGCTCCGGCCACCTGTGGTGCAACGTCGCAGGGCGGCGTTACCCCGCCCCGTTCAGCCTGCGCTCGACCGCCTCGACCGGTTCCTTGACGTCCTGGTGCTTGCCGTTCCTGAAGGCGATCCGCGTGCCGGCCTCAAGCGGCCCTCTCAGGGGGCCGTCGGTCGGCACAGGCGCGAAGCTGAGCACCTCGGCGGTATTGATCGACACCGGCGAGTCGTCCGGACGCGTGAAGCTCACGAAGGCCATGACGCATTCCCTCAGGTTGAGAGGGAACCTTGTCACAGCCCATGAGGGCGCTCAAGGCCGCCGCGCGCGCCTACCGACGCCTGGTCTGCCGCCGCGCGAACGGATCGTACTCGGCCTCGTCCTCCGAGAAGCCGAACTTGGCGAAGCCGGCCTTCATCTCCGGGCTCAGCGGCGCCTCGATGGCCAGGGTTCCGACCGTCGGGTGCGGCAGGATGATCGAGCGGGCGTGCAGTTGCAGCTTCAGGCCCTCCGACAGCGGCGTGGACTTGTCGTCGCTGTATTTGGGGTCGCCCAGGATCGGGTGGCCGATGGCCTTCATGTGGGCGCGCAGCTGATGGGTGCGGCCGGTGTGCGGACGCAGGGCCATCCAGGTGACACGTGGGCCGGCCCGGCTGATCGAGACGAATTCGGTCTCGGCCGGCTGGGCGTCCGGGTCCTTCGGCTCCGCCGGCACCACCAGTTCGCGGTCGCCGACGCCCCGCTTGGCCAGATGCAGCTCGATCACCCCCTCGGTGGGATGCGGATTGCCGGCGACGATGGCCCAATAGGTTTTCTGGGCCCGGCGCTTGGCGAAGGCCCCGGACAGCCGCGCGGCCGCGCTCGGGGTCTTGCCCAGCAGCAGCACGCCGGAGGTGTCGCGGTCCAGGCGGTGGACCAGTTTGGGCCGATCGACGCCCTCGCCCCAGGCGCTGAGCAGCTTGTCGATGTGGTGGGTGGTCTTGGTGCCGCCCTGCACGGCCAGGCCGGCCGGCTTGTTCAGGGCCAGGACCTCCTCGTCCTCGTACAGCACCAGCGACTTGGCGAAGGCGATGTCGCGCGGCGACAGTTTGCCCTTGTCGGCCGGATCGGGGGCGTCTGGCAGCGGCGGCACGCGGATCTGGCTGCCGGCCGCCAGCTTGGTGTCGGCCTTGGCGCGCGAGCCGTCGACCCGCACCTGGCCGGAGCGGAACAGCTTGTTCAGCTGGATATGGTTCAGGTGCGGCCAGCGGCGCTTGAACCAGCGGTCCAGGCGGACGCCGTCTTCGCCGGCGTCCACATAGATCGTACGTACTTCTTTCATGCCGAAAAGATCCTGCGGGCGATCAAGAGGCCCGCGAAAACGGCCGCCACGGACAGGATCACGCTGGCGGTCGTATAGGTAAAGGCCTGGGCGTAGGCGCGCTTCTCGATCAGCAGCGCGGTCTCCAGCGAAAAGGCCGAAAAGGTGGTGAAGCCGCCCATGACGCCGACACCCAGCAACACCCTCCAGTGCTCCTGCTGCGCGCCGCCCCGCAGGGCCAGCCAGGCCGCCAGCAGCCCCATCAGCAGCCCGCCCGTCAGGTTGACGATGAAGGTGCCGTAGGGCCAGCTGGCCCCGAACAGGCGCAGGGCCTGAACCCCCACGAGGTAGCGCGCGACGGAGCCCAAGGCGCCGCCGGCGGCGACAAGGAGGAGTTTGGTCATCGCGCCCTTATGCGCCGCGCGGCCGCGAACGCCAAGCCGCGCCTGAAAGCGGTTTCGCCAGCAAGTTCGGCGAAGGGTTAACGCCGATCCGCCGTCATCATGGTTTATGCTGCCTCGGAGAGCCTTAAAGCAGCCTTCGAAGACCGGCAAAAGGCCCGGGAAATGGGCATCTTAACGTTTGAGCGCGTTACGGTAACCTCGTTTGCACACCGTGTTCCTGCACTGACCGTTAAGGCTGTAAAATGCATCTTATGGGCTCCTCCCGCGCCAAGGCGAACATGCCCTTCGATTCGATGCAAAACGACGACCGGAACGAGCACCTGGCTCTCAGCGGCCCCGTACTCCAGCGGCTGGCGGGGTCGGAGTTGATCACCCGCGGCTCGGTCAACGTCATCAGCGTCAAGGCCATCCGTCGCTGGGCCGGCGACTGGTGGGACAAGAAGCGCGTCGACGTCTGGACCTATGTCGAGCGCAAGCTGGCCGAGCACCTGGACCGCAGCGACCTGCGCGCCCGCATCGGCGAGGAAGACTTCCTGATCGCCATGAACAACGACCAGGGCCTGGCGGCCCAGGCGACCAGCGTGCGCATCCTGGAAGACGTTCTGACCCACCTGCTGGGCGCGGCGGAACCCACGGACCTGGGCGTGCGCGCCGTGATCGGCGTCGAGGCCGGCGGCCTGGTCTGCCGTCCGGTCGACGCGTCGGTAATCCTGGCGGCCCGAGCGCGCCGCGACTCGACCCGCTCGCCCATCCGCTTCGACATCGATCCGCTGGAAGAGACCCGGCGCACACCCGTCGCCTTCACCACCGCCGGCGGGGCGGCCCTGCGCGTCGACTTCACGCTCGAGCACATGATCAGCCTCAAGCGCAACATCGCCACGGCGGTGCGCATCGAGCCGGTGGTCACCCACCTGGGCTCGGGCAAGCAGATCAGCGCCCGCGCCGTCTCGCGCCTGCCCGACCGCGACGCCGCCTTCATCGACGAGGCGGCCCTGAAATACGCCGCCGTCTTCGCCCGCGCCTCGCAGGGCCACGACCGGCCCGACCTGATCGTGCCGGCCTCGTTCCGCACTCTGGGCACCCAGCGCGGTCGCGACATGCTGACCGGCACCTCTGGCCTGTCCCTGGCCCTGCTGCGCGGCGGGGTGATGATGGAGCTGGTCGACGTGACGCGCGGCACGCCCGCGGGCCGCCTGCTGGAAGTGGTCGGCCTGCTGAAGGCCCTGACGCGCGGCGTCATCGCCCGCGTGCCGCCAGAGAAGGAAGCCCTGCGCGTGCTGCGCGACGCCCGCCTGCAGGGGCTGACACTGGACGCCAGCGACCTGACCGGGCCGGCCGAAAAGATCGCCGCCGACATCATGGCCTTCGGGCGCGAGGCGCGGGGCCTGGCCCCGATGGTCGCTCTACAGGGCCTGCCGGCCGAGGGCTATTTTGCGGCCGCCGAGACCGCCGGCCTGACCCACGCGGCCCTGCGGGCCGCCTACCCGGTCGCGGCGACCGGCACGAAGAAGGCGGCGGGTTAGACCGCCGCCCGTCCCTGCCCCACCGTGCGGACGATGGCGCGGGCGTCATAGACGTCGGCGTCGCGCGGCGGCTGGCCCTTACCGAACACCACCTCCATCGAGCTGCTGACCGCCGGGCCGGGGCCGAGGTTGAAGCTGGTGCCGACGCCCAGCCCGACCCCGCTGCGTCGGCCGTAGCTGCCCGAGCCGCCGCCGATCGACAGGCTTGAGCCCCGGCCGGAACCGGTCTGCTGGGTCACCCGGTCAGCCACCCGGAACCAGTCGTAGCCGTCGCGCAGGGCCAGCTCGGCCGAGCGCAGCAGGGCGTAGTCCGAGACCTGGTTGACCGGGGCGCCGGGATTGCCCTGGAAGGTCACCCGGTAGCGGCCGGCCTCCAGGCGATACTCCGAATAGCCCGCCCCGCGCGGTCCGGTCTGCGGCCCGTAGAGCGTCGGCGAGGTGGCGCAGGCGGTCAGCAGGGCGGCGGAAAAGGCGAGCGCGATCAGCCCTTTCGTATTCTGACGCTTCATGGCGAAATCTCCTGCCAGGCTTAACGGTTTTCCGGCCGGCCCTGTTCCGGAGGGCCGCGCTCGGGAAGTTCAAGGCCCAGCTTATCCAAAACCGCGCGCATGTCGCCGGGGATCGGCGCGCCGATCCGCCGCTCGCCGCCTTCGGGATGCGGGAAGACCAGCTGGACGGCGTGCAACATCAGGCGCGGCACGGGCGCGCCGCCCAGCATCAGCGCCCCGCCATAGCGGCTGTCGCCGGCGATCGGCCGACCGATCGAGGCCATGTGGACCCGCAACTGGTGCATGCGGCCGGTATCGGGCGAGAGCTCGACCAGGGCCGCGCCCTCGGTGGCGGCCAGGGTGCGGTAGCGGCTGCGGGCGGCCTCGGCGTCGGGGTGGTCGGGCGCGCAGACCCGCATATAGGCCTCGCGACCGATCGACTCGCGGCGCAGGGCCGCGTCGATCTGGCCGCCGCGCGGCTCTGGCGCGCCCGGCGTGACGATGGCCAGGTAGGTCTTGCGGAACCGCTTGCCCATCAGGGCCTTGCCCAGGAAGGTGGCGGCCGGCTTGGTGCGGGCGGTCAGGATCACGCCCGAGGTGTCGCGGTCCAGGCGATGGATCAGGCGCGGCCGCGAGCGGTCCCGCCGGGCCAGGGCCCACAGCAGGTCGTCCAGCGTATGGGCCTGGATGCGCCCGCCCTGGCTGGACAGGCCCGCCGGCTTGTTCAACACGAAGACGCTGTCGTCCTCGTGGATCACCAGCGACCGGGTGAAGGCGATTTCCTCCGGGGTCAGGACGACCGGCGTGTCGGACGCCTTGGGCTTGGCGACGCCGGGCGGGCGCCGGTCCGGCTTACCGGGGGGCGGACGGCTCATGCGGCCTCTCCTTTCGGCGCGATCCACAGCGCCCGGCCGTTCAGGAACAGCCACAGCAGCATCAGCCCCGCCGGGGCCAGGGCCCAGCCGCCGCGCGAGGCGAAGCTGGTCAGCAGGAACACCGCGAAGGCCAGCGGCAGGGCGTAGACGGCGTTGGCCGCGATCGACGGCCAGTGCGGCGGTCGGGTGAAGACCAGCAGCGGCCCGCTGGCCCGGCGCCGGAAGATCAGCGGCGGCAGGACCAGCAGCAGGGTGATCGTCGCGATCGGGATCATCGCCACCAGCGCCCCGGCCAGCGGGATCTCCAGGGTGTCGGACCATTCGGGCAGTTGCTCGCGATAGAACCGGTGCAGCGGATCGGCCGCCAGCCCGGCCAGGGTGGCGATCAAGGCCAGCAGCGTCACGCCCAGCACGACCACCGCGTTCTTCTGCGTGCGCAGCAGCCGCGCCCCGAACCGCATCGTCAGGCCGGCGACCACGGCCGCGCACGCGCCCAGGCTGAAGCAGGCGTAGGCCAGGTCGGCGTACAGCCACTTGCGGGTCGCGTACTGGGCCTGCAACGCTCCGAACCGAAGGGTGGCCGCCTTGAACGCCTCGGCGTCGGGCTGGCCGAAATAGAGCGTCGCGCGCAGCCGCCGCAGCGCGGTGAAATAGGCGTTAGAGTCGCTATGCCACGGCGTGACGGCGGCCAGCCACAGCAGGACGGCGCCCGCCAGCAATAGGGCCAGTGCGATCGCGGCGGTCACGCGGACCGCGGGGGTAAGCTTCACTTGCCGTCTCTCCGCAGGCGGTTCCAGGCGTCGAGGCGTTCCTTGACCTTGGCCTCAGCCCCGACCGGCTTGGGCTCATAGAGGCTAGGCCGCTCGATTCCGTCCGGGAAATAGTTCTGGCCCGAGACCCCGCCCTCGACGTCATGGTCGTAGGCGTAGCCGTCGCCATAGCCCAGCGATTTCATCAGCTTGGTCGGGGCGTTGAGGATGTGGGCCGGCGGCGTCAGGCTGCCGGTTTCCTTGGCCAGGCGCCGGGCCGCCTTATAGGCGTTGTAGACGGCGTTGGACTTGGGCGCGCTGGCCATGTGCACCACGGCCTGGGCCAGGGCCAGTTCGCCCTCGGGGCTGCCGAGGAAGTCGTACGCGTCCTTGGCGGCGGTGGTCAGGAGCAGGCTCAGGGGATCGGCCGCGCCGATGTCCTCCGACGCCATGCGCACCAGGCGGCGGGCGATGAACAGCGGGTCCTCGCCGCCCTCCAGCATCCGCGCCAGCCAGTAGAGCGCCGCGTCCGGATCGCTGCCGCGCACCGATTTGTGCAGCGCCGAGATCAGGTTGTAGTGCTCCTCGCGGTTCTTGTCGTAGGCCGGGCGGCGCTTCTGCAGGAACTGGGTGAGCTGGGTGGGGTTCAGCGGCGTGTCCGTGCCGATCGCCAGCAGGGTCTCGGTCAGGGTCAGCAGGTAGCGGCCGTCGCCGTCGGCCATGGCGATCAGGGTCGAGCGGGCGTCGCCGTCCAGCGGCAGCTTGCGGTTCTCGGCGGCCTCGGCCTTGACCAGCAGGGCCTCCAGCGCGTCCTCGTCCAGCCGCTTGAGCACGAAGACCTGGCAGCGTGACAGCAGAGCGCCGTTCAACTCGAACGACGGGTTCTCGGTGGTGGCGCCCACCAGGGTGACGATCCCCTCCTCCACGAACGGCAGGAAACCGTCCTGCTGGGCGCGGTTGAAGCGATGGATCTCGTCGACGAACAACAGGGTGCTCTGGCCGGCCGAACGGCGCACGCGGGCCTGCTCGAACGCCTTCTTCAGGTCGGCGACGCCCGAGAACACCGCTGAGATCTGCATGAACTCGTAGCCGCCGGCCTTGGCCAGCAGGCGGGCGATGGTGGTCTTGCCGGTGCCGGGCGGCCCCCACAGGATCATCGAGGCCAGGCGGCGGGCGGCCGCCATGCGGCCGATGGGACCGTCGGGGCCCAGCAGGTGCTCCTGGCCCACCACCTCGTCGAGGGTCTGGGGACGCAGGCGGTCGGCCAGCGGCGACGGCGCATGGGGCGTCAGGCCGGCGGCTTGGAAAAGATCGGACATGGGCTAGGTTTACTTAATCACGGAGGGAACCACCATGACCAACGAAGGCGATCCCGCCCGGGGTCCGACGACCGGCGTCACCCCCTATCTTTCCGTCGTCGGCGGCAAGGCGGCCGTGGACTTCTACAAGCGCGCGTTCGGCGCCGAGGAGGTGTTCCGCAACACCGCCGACGACGGCGAGCGCCTGCTGCATTCCCGGCTGCTGATCAATGGCGACTGGGTCATGCTGTCCGACCACTTCAGCGAGATGGCCCATGGCGACTATGTTCCGCCTTCGGCCGTCACGCTGCACCTGGAGGTCGACGACGCCGACGCCTGGTGGAACCGGGCCGTCGAGGCCGGCGCGACCGTGCGCTTCGCGCTGGCCGACCAGTTCTGGGGCGACCGCTACGGCCAGCTCGTCGATCCGTTCGGCCACACCTGGTCGGTGGCCTCGAAGATCAAGGCATAGCGCGGTCCTATTCCGCCATCGTCTCGCCGGACCCGCCGAACTCGGCTGGAAAGTCCTTCAGCTTGGGCAGGCCGTCGCGCATCGGCAGCACGGTGTCGGCATAGTTGATGTGCACGCCCGGCGCGAAGACCAGGGTCGGGAGCGTCGCGGCGAATACGTCGACCAGCCCCAAGGTCGGGTGATCGGTCATCAGGTGGCCGCCGCACTTCGCGCAATAGCGCCGCTGGCTGAACGCGGTCTTCTGGTAGGTCGCCAGTTCGTCGGAGCCCGAGGTGATCCGGACCGCCTCGGGCTTCCACAGGCTGAAGGCGTTGACCGGCCCGCCAGACCAGGCGCGGCACGAGCGGCAGTGGCAATAGCCCATGCCCTCCGGTTCGCCGTCGACCTCCAACTGCACCGTGCCGCAAAAGCAGCTTCCGACGTAGGTCATGACACGCTCCTGGGTTCGCGTGACCAGAAGCTGGACGGTACCGCTTTCGACGCGTGGCAACAAGCTTTGCCGACCGTCGCCCCCCTATGCCCGCAGCCGCGCCGTGATCCGCTGGCCGTTCCGCTCGATGGTCACCGTCCAGGTCGCGGCCCCGGCGTTGGAGACCGCCGCCAGGTCGGCGGTGGTGTTGATGGCCCGGCCGTTGACCTCGCGGACGAAGTCGCCCGGACGAAGGCCGGCGTTCAGCGCGAAGCCCTGGCCGATCTTGGTGACCAGCACGCCGCGGCCGGCGAACGGGTCGATGTTCAGGTCCTGGGCCACGGCCGGCGACAGGTTGACCACCGTGGCACCGTCGAACGGGTTGCGACCCTTCAGCACCCGCTCGTCACGGGCCGGGCTTTCCGGGGCCGCCTCGGCGCGCAGGGTCAGGGTCTGTTCCTTGCCGTTGCGGTTGATCAGCACCTGGACCCGGTCGCCGATCTTGTGGGTGCCGATGGCGAAGGCGCCGCCGCCCTCGTCGTTGACCGCTTGGCCATCGATGGACAGGATCACGTCGCCGTCACGGATGCCGGCTCGCTCGGCCGAGCCGCCCGGATAGACGTCGGAGATCACCACCCCGCGCGGCGCAGCCAGGCCCAGGCTGCGGGCGATGTCGCCGGTGACCGGCTGGCCCTTCACGCCCAGCCAGGGCCGCACCACGCTGTGGCCGCCGCCCAGGGCGGTGTTGACCACCTGGCGCACCACGGCGGCGGGAATGGCGAAGCCGACGCCGCTGGACGAGCCCGAGCGCGAGATGATGAAGGTGTTCACCCCGATCAGGTCGCCGTCCATGTCGACCAGCGGGCCGCCGGAATTGCCCGGATTGATCGCCGCGTCGGTCTGGATGTAGCTGCCGAACTCGGCGGCGCCCACGTCGGTGCGGGCCAGGGCCGAGACGATGCCGTTGGTCACCGTCTGGCCGACCCCGAACGGGTTGCCCATGGCCAGGACCAGGTCGCCGACCTCCAACTGTTCCTGGTCGTCGATGGCGATCACCGGCAGGCGCTCGCCCTTGGTGTCGATCTTCAGCACCGCCAGGTCCGAGCGCGGATCGTCCAGCAGCACCGTGGCCGGGAACTCCCGACGGTCGGCCAGCTGGACGGTGACGTCGCTCATGCCCTCGATATTGTGGTGGTTGGTGATGATCACCCCGTCGGCCCGGACGATGGCGCCCGAGCCCAGCGAGCCCTGCACCTGCTCGCGCGGCGTCCCACCGCCGCCGCCCATGAAGAAGTCCCAGAACGGGTCGGCCTGCTGGCGCACCACACGCTTGCTGGCGACGTTGACGATGGCCGGGGCGGTCTTCTTCACCACCGGCGAGAACGACGCCTTCATCGACCCGGGGTCGGTGGGCGCGCGGCGGGTCGGCTGGGCCAGGTCCGGGATCGTCTGGGCCTTCGACGGCCCCTGCGGCGAGCAGGCGGCCAGCAGGGCCAGGGCGGGAAGCACGACGCGATAGGACCGCATGGTTGTCAGGAAACTCCGTGAATTCAGCCCGCGAGATCAGCCGAGCTTTCGGGCGCATTGATGGCGGCCAACGTCCGGATTTCGGCGCATGGCCATTCCCGCCCCCGTTCAAAGACGGTCAGGCGACGCTGGGTTCCACCGCGACCGGACGCGCCACGCGGATCGCCAGGAGCGTGGCCGCCAGCAGCAGGGCCGCGGCGATCAGGGCCGGCAGGCCGGGCAGGTGCACGGTGGCGTCGTGGCGGACCGCCCAGGAGAACGGCAGCAGGTACAGCGACGGCCCGACGATGGCGGTGACGCCCATCATCGCCGAGTTCGCCCCCTGCAGCTGGCCCTGCTCCCAGGGCTGCACGCGGCGGGTCATGAGGCCTTGCAGACCGGGCTGGATCAGACCTGTGAAAGCGAAGATCGGCAGGCCGCACAGATAGAGCCAGCCCGTCGGCGCCAGGCCATAGATCATGAAGCCGACGCAGCCCGAGAACAGGCCGATCAGCAGCGCCCCGCGCTCGCCCACCCGCTTGACCACCGGACCGACCACGAAGCTCTGCAACAGGATGCCCGCAATGCCGCTGCCCATCAGGGTCAGGCCGATCACCGCCGTCGACCAGTGATAGCGGAAGCCCATGTACAGCACGAAGACGCTGGGCAGCACGTTGTGGGCCAGCTGGAACAGGAAGCCCACGCCGGCCAGCCCCAGCAGGTCCGGCTTGCTCCGGAGCAGATTCAGCGAGCCCAGCGGATTGGCCTTGCTCCAGTCGAAGCGATGGACGCGCTTCTCGGGCGGCAGCGATTCCGGCAGCACGAAGAAGCCGTACAGCCAGTTGCACAGGGCCAGGCCCGCGCAGACCAGGAACGGCAGCCGATGGTCGAACTGCCACAGCCAGCCGCCCAGGGCCGGGCCGAACGTGAAGCCCACCCCGAACGCCGCGCCCATCAGGCCGAAGCCCTTGGCCCGGTCTTCCGGCTTGGTGACGTCGGCGACATAGGCGCCGGCCGTCGAAAAGCTGGCCGCCGTCATGCCGTTGAACACCCGGCCGACGAACAGCCACCACAGGGTCGGGGCGAACGCCATGAACAGGAAATCCACCCCCAGGCCGAAGATCGAGGTCAGGATCACCGGGCGGCGGCCCCAGCGGTCGGACATCAGGCCCAGGATCGGCGAACAGAAGAACTGCATCACGCCCCAGGTGGTGGCGAACAGCACCACCCACAGCGCCGTGGAGGCGGTGTCGCCGCCGTTGAAGCGCTTCATCAGCTCGGGCAGCACGGGGATCATCACCCCCAGCGACAGCACGTCCAGGCAGGCGGTGATGAAGATGAAGCCCAGCGCGGCCTGTCGGTGGTTTCGGCTGATGGCCTTGGTCATGCGTCGCCCTCCCTGGCGCGTTCTTTTACGTCCATAGCCGCCCGGCTGGCGAGACTTGTCAGCAGCGCGCGCCACCATTCGGCATGGCGCTGCAGGAAGACGGCGTCCGGAAACCGATGGCGCGCCACGTGCTCGGTCGGCACCGTATCCCAGCCGCGATGCTCGACCGTGACCCGGGTCTCGTCTCCTGCCGGCTCGAAGCGGACCTCGACCTCGGTCTCCATGCCCGGCGCGAAGCTGGCCTGGCGCCAGCCGAACACCAGCCGCTCCCCGGGGTTCCAGATCCGGACGGCGCCGATCTCGAACACTTTGCCCGACGGCAGGCGCTCGACCAGGCGGGCGCCCTGGCCGATCCCCTCGAACGCCAGCACGCCGGGCGAGCGCGGGGTGAACGAGAACAGGGCGTTAGGCCTCCACCAGGCGCCGATGTCGGCGGTGAACGCCTCGAACACCCGCGACGGCGCGGCCTTGATGCGCAGGGCGACCAGGACCTTGGAGCTCACCCGCCCTCTCCCTCGACGTGGGCTTTCAGCGCCAGCAGCTGGTCGCTCCACAGACCCTCGGCCGCCTCGGCCCAGGCCTTGAGCTCGGCCATTGGTCCGGGCCGCAGGGCGTAGACCCGCACCCGGGCGTCGAACGGCGGGTGGGTCTCCTCCACCAGGCCGGCCAGGCGCAGGGTGCGCAGGTGGCGGCTCATGGCGGGGGCCGACAGGCCCGCGGCCTGGGCCAGCTCTCCCGCCCGGCGCGGTCCCTGGCGCAGCAGGTCGACGGTCGCCCGCCGATGCGGGTCGGCCAGGGCGGCCAGGGTGACGTCCAGCGAGGCGCTCATGCCGAGGTGGCCTCCAAGCGGCGAAACTCGTCGGGAGTCACGCCCAGCCCTTCACCACTTTCAGGCCCGACTCCGCCTCGGCCTCTTCCACGCTGACGGCGCGGACCGGCGCGCCGACCGTCCAGAAATGGCCCTCTGGGTCGCGGCACCGATAGGTGCGATCGCCATAGAACTGGTCGGCCGGCTCCATCAGGATCTCGGCTCCGGCCGCCCGCGCCCGCTCGCAGTGGGCGTCGATGTCGCCTTCCAGATGGATGTGGACGCTCTGGGTGTTGAAGCCGTCGATCGAGGCCGGGCTCTTGTGCTGCGCGGTCCATTCATTGCCGATCATCACCGGGCTGTCGCCGAAGCTCATCTCGGCATGGGCCAGGTTTCCTTCGTTGTCCTCGATCAGCATCACCAGCTCGAAGCCGAACGCCGCCTCCAGGAAGTCCAGCGCAGCCTTAGGGTCGCGATAGCAGAGGGCCGAGGTCAGGGCGCTGCGGATCATGGCGAAGCTCCGATTTCCAATATCCGCAATATTTAACGCATATCGAAACTATCAGCGCAAGCGGGGTCATCACGAATTCGCCGTAGCTCACGAACCCCCGCACGGCTTTAGGGAAGGCGGCCTGCGGCGTGGTCGCCATAGCCCTGACGTCGCCCCGAGGCCCTACCGCAGCGCCGCCTTCACCGGCCCCAGCGAACCGTCTCCCTTGTCGCCCTTCACGCCGATCAGCCGGGTCAGCAGCGGATAGACGTCGACATTGTCGAACACCGGCAGCATGACGCCCCGCCGGAAGGCCGGCCCGTGGGCGACAAAGACCGCCCGCATGGCGGGATCGAACGGATCGTAACCGTGGGCCCCGCCGTCGCGCGGGTGCTCTTCCAACCGCTTCTTCAGGGCGCTGGCGGTGACGAAGTACCAGCCCAGGTCGGCCAGGCAGACGATCGGCGGCACGCGCGGATTGGTCCCGTAGCCAAAACGAGCCGGGATCTTGCCCTTCTCCCAGCAGGTCAGGTGCGGATGGGCCTTCAGCATCGCCGCCGCGACCTCCGCTTCGAACCCCGGCAAGGCGCGCACGCCGACGATCGAACCGGTGCTGACGAACTTGACCTTGGCCGGGTCGACCAGGGTCGAGACCTCGACCAGGCCGCTCAGCGGCTGGGGCGCCATGCCGTGGTCGGCGACGACGACGAGGTTGGTGGCCCGGTACAGCCCCCTCGCCTTCAGCCCCGCCACCAGCCGGCCGATCGCGGCGTCGACCTCGGCGGCGGCCGCGTTCACCTCCGGCGAGTCCGGGCCGTAGTGGTGCCCCTCGGTGTCGGTGCGGTCAAAATAAAGGGTGGCGAAACCCAGCCGCGGAGCCTTGGCGTCAATCCACGACAGCAGGGTGTCGACCCGGTCGTTGGACGAGACCTTTATGTCGAAGACCTTCCAGCGGCTGGGCCGCACCCCGTCGATCCGCGCTTCCGAGCCCGGCCAGAACAGGATGCCGGCGTGCACGCCCTGCTGCTCGGCGCTGACCCAGATCGGCTTGGCCTGGTCCCACCAGCGCCCGTCGCCGACCGCCTTGTGGTTGGACATGCTGAAGCTGCCGCCGGGGATGGCCTCGTCCTCCAGCGTGTTGTTGACCATGCCGTGGTGGTCGGGCCGCTTGCCGGTCACCAGGGTGTAGTGGTTCGGATAGGTCAAGGATGGGAACGACGGCCGCATGGCCCCGCGCGCGCCGTCGGCCGCCAGGGCGCTCAGGGTCGGGGTGTTCCCGCGGTCCAGGTAGTCGGGCCGAAAGCCGTCCAGCGAGATCAAGATGGTCAGCCCCGGCTTCGACGGCCTCTTGGCCGCCTCGGCCGGCGAACTCGCGGCGAAGGTCGTCAGCATCAGGGCCGCGACCAGGACCATCCACCGACACACAACGGCCATCACGCACACCTCGTACTGGGACGCTCGCCCTATAGCCCAGGCTTGTGACGGCTCGCCATGTCTGTCGGCGACTTAACTTGGCGTTGGAGGCCCGCCCGGCCATAGTCGCCGCAACTTTCAGGGAGTCGCCCCGCATGACCGCCGCCGGAACCTCTCGCGCATGAGCTTCGCCCTGGAGGCCGAGAGCCTCGTCAAGACCTATGGCGCGGTGCGCGCGCTGGATGGCCTGTCCCTACGCATCCCGGCCGGCGGGGTGTTCGGCGTGCTGGGTCCGAACGGCGCGGGCAAGAGCACCCTGTTCCGCATCGCCCTGGGGCTGGTGCGGCCGACCAGCGGCACGGCGCGGCTGTTCGGCGTCCCAGCCGGGCAGACCTCGTCCCTGCGCAGGGTCGGCGCGATGATCGAGACCCCGCGCTATCCGCCCTATCTGACCGCCCGCGACGTGCTGCGGATGCTGGCGATGGAAAGCGGCGCCGTCGGCTCGGCCGACGTCAACTACTGGCTCGAGCGGGTCGGGCTGGGCGGCGCAGCCGACCGCAAGGCCGGCACCTTCTCGGTGGGCATGAAGCAGCGCCTGGGCCTGGCCGCGGCCTTCTTCACCCGGCCCGAGCTGGTGATCCTGGACGAGCCGACCAGCGGCATGGACCCGGCCGGCATCCAGGAAATCCGCGCCCTGATCCGCGACCTGGCCGCCAAGGAGGGCGTGACGATCATTCTGGCCAGCCACCAGTTGGACGAGGTCCGCCGGGTCTGCGACCGGGTGGCGATCTTCTCCAAGGGCAAGCTGGCCGCCGAGGGCGACGTCGAGGCCCTGACCGGCGGCAAGCCGCGCCTGCGCCTGACCGTCTCGCCGGCCGACAAGGCCCTGGCGGTGCTGGGCGCCAAGGGCCAACCGGACGGCGCCAACGCGGTGCTGGCCGACGTGCTGCGCGCCGAGACCCCGGCCCTGATCCGCGCCCTGGTCGAGGCCGGGGTCGAGATCACCGAAGCGCGCTGGCGCGAGGGCGACCTGGAAAGCGCCTATCTCGGCGCGCTTGGCCCGCCCGACCAGAAGAATGGGGACCTCGCCAATGCTCGCTGACGCCATCGCCGCCGAGCGCTTCCGCCTGTCCCGCGACCGGACCGCCCTGTTCTGGGGCTTCGGCTTCGCGCCCCTGGTCGCCATGCTGTTCAGCATGGGGATCGACGTCTTCACCCGCGCGGCCCTGCACCGGACCATTCCCGGCGAAACGACCGACCTGGCCAACCGGGCCATGGGCGCGGTGGCCGGGGCCTCGGGCCCGTTCACCGCCCTGTTCCTGCTGATCGGCGCGGCGGCGATCTTTGCCGGCGACTATCGCTGGGAGACCTGGCGCCTGCTCACCCCGCGCAACAGCCGCGTCAACCTGCTGGCCGCCAAGCTGATCGTCTTCGCCGAGGTCGCGGCCTGGAGCCTGCTGTTGACCGCCCTGACGTCGGTCCTGGCGGGCCTGTTCGGCAGCGCCGTCAACCACGCCGCCTTGGTCGGTCCACCCAACGGCTCGGCCTTCCTTGGCCATTTCGCCGGCGTCTTCCTGATCACCTGGCTGGAGGTGATGCTGATCGGCGCCCTGGCCGGCCTGGTCGGCGTGCTCACCCGGTCGACGATGGGCGCGGTGATCGCCGGCCTCGTCGTGGTGTTCGTGCAATCGACCCTGGCCGCCACGATGCAGGCCACGACCTGGAAGAGCCTGGCGATCCCGGCCTATGCGGGCCGTATCCTCAAGGGCTTCATCGCCGCCCCCGACGAGGTGCGCCCCGAGGCGGGCCCCGCCGGCCTGGCCCTGGTGCTGCTGCTGGCCTGGCTGATCGTGCTGGCCGGCGGCGCGGTGGTGCTGTTCCGCCGCCAGGACCTGACGAAGGAATAGGAGCCCATGGCGTCGGTCAGACCCGTAGCCGCCTTCGCGGGCTTGAGCTGCGGTCTGTGGCTGTCGGCCTGCGCGACTCACGATCCCTCAGTTGTTCTTTCGGTGAAAGACCAGCGCAAGGCCGACGACATCGCGACGGGTGCGGATGTGGCGAGACTGGAGAAACAAGGCATCAGCCCGTTGATCCTGGCGGGTCCAGTCGCCCGCAAGCCAGCACGCTGCCTGCCCACGCGCCAGCCAGGCGTCTTCGTCTGCCGCCTGGTCAGCAAGCTCTACAAGAGTTCGCCGTGGGTCGCCCGCGATGCGCGGCTGCGGAATGAAGACGGCGTCTGGTTCTACGATTCAGGCCGGTATGATGCGCTTGACGGGCCTTATCGCTTGGCCGCCTTGGATGGTCCCACATCGACTGCGGTCTGCTACGACAGGCGCGTGGACTGCGTCGAGCGGATCCCTGGCGTCGTCTTCAGCTGGGGCTGGAACGCGGCCTACGTGGTCGCCGCCAGCCATCCCCGAGCGGCGACCGGCGAGATCGACAAGTCTCAGGCACGTTACTTCTACATCGTGCGGGCGGACGACCATCGTGACGCCGGCGCCGACTCCGTGCGAGGCCCCTTCACGGCCCGGGCCTATCAGGAAGAGCAGCGTCGCCTGGGACTTCCCGAGCTTGGCTCCTACTATCCCGACTTGAAGTAGCTCGCTCTCCTAGGCCGCCGCCCAGGCCTCCTGCCCGCTCGACACCTGGAAGTGCTCGACCTGGGCCTCCAGCCGCACGGCGTCGTCGGCCAGGCCGCGGCTGGCGGCGGTGGCCTGCTCGGCCATGGCGGCGTTCTGCTGGATAACCTGATCCATCTGGCCGACCGCCTGATCGACCTCGGCCAAGCCCGCGGCCTGCTCGCGGCTGGACTGGGCGATCTGCTCCATCAGGCCGCCGATGAGCCCCACCCGTTCGACGATATCGCCGAGCGCCTCGCCCGCCTCGCCGACCAGGGTCACGCCGGAGCGGACATGGTCCGAGGACTCCGAGATCAGCCCCTTGATCTCCTTGGCCGCTTCGGCCGAGCGCTGGGCCAGGGCCCGCACCTCCTGGGCCACGACCGCGAAGCCTCGACCGGCGTCACCGGCGCGCGCCGCTTCGACGCCGGCGTTCAGGGCCAGGAGGTTGGTCTGGAAGGCGATCTCGTCGATCACGCCCAGAATCTGCGAGACCTTGGCCGACGAGCTTTCGATCTGGCTCATGGCCTGGGCCGCGCGGCCCACGACCTGGCTGGAACGGTCCGCGACCGCGCGGCTGTCGGTCACCGCGGCGTTGGCCTCGCTCGCGCCCTCGGCCGTGCGCCGGACGCTGGCGCTGACCTGGCCCAGGGCGGCGGCCGTCCTGGCCAGGTTGGCGGCCTGACGCTCGGTCCGCGTCGAGAGGTCCTCGATCGCGCGATTGATTTCGCCGACCCCCGCCCGCAGGCCGCCCGCGCCTTGGGCGACCTCCAGCATGGCCGCCTCGAGCCCGGCGATCGCCCGGTTGAAGTCGCCGCGCAGCCCTTCATAGGCGGCGGGGAAGGCCGTCCCCAAACGGGCCGTCAGGTCGCCGGCCTTCAGCCGGGCCACGGCCGCGCCCAGGGCTTCGACCACCTGCACCCGTCCCGCCTCTTCGGCCCGACGTTCGGCGTCGTGCCGGCTCTTGGCCGCCTCGGTCTCGTCGCGGTCGGCGGCGATGCGGTCCTCGGCGGTCTGACGCGCGACGATCGCCTCGCGGAACACGGCCACCGAATTGGCCATCTCGCCGATCTCGTCGCCGCGCCCGGCGAACGGCACGGCCCGGCCATAGTCGCCGGCCGCCAGCCGGCCCATGTAGCCGGTCATGGCTTGGATCGGGCGGACGATGCGACGGCTCATCAGGACGATGCCGCCACCGACCACCAGCAGCACCAGCGCCCCAGCCCCGGCCAGCAGGACGAAGGCCAGGCGGGTCTGGGCCACGGCGCGCGCCTCCACCGCGGCGGCGTCGCGATTGGCCATGACCACGACCTTGTCGATCACGGCGCGATGGGCCTCGTAGGCGACGTCGGCCCGGGCCAGGCCGCGCCGGGCCCGCTCCAGGTCGCCGGACCGGACGGCCGGCAGGATTTCCTGGTCGATCTGGTTCCAGAACGTCATGGCGGGAGCGGCGGACTGGTCGACCAGCAGCTCGCGCATGGCCGGGTCGATCGGCGCGGTCGTCCAATAGGCGCGGCGGGTGTCGTAGTCCTTGCGCAGCGCCGCCAGCTTGTCGGCGGCGGCGTCCACCGTCTCGGGATGGGCCACCAGCTTGGTGGCGACCAAGTCGGCCTCGACCACATAGAGCGGCGGCGGCAGGATGTCGGCGACGATGTCCTTGTTGTCGACGATCTGGCGGAACAGCGGACCGCCGACCCGCAGGCCTTCGATCGCGAACAACGCCAGGCCGCCGGCCAGGACCACGCCGACCGTAAGCGCGCCGCCAAAGGCGCGCATGACGTCGGAGATCTTCATCTCCATCCCTCCCCCGGGGCTTCTTAACCACGAAGCATGCGGCGGCGAGGTGAACAAAACCTCTACCAGGGCCCAGCGGTGTATCGACGCACCCGCGCCGGGGCGGCGAGACGCAAAAAGGGCCCCGGATCGCTCCGAGGCCCTTTCGTCAGCCGAGGCTGAAAATCCTTAGTCTTCCGAGTCGGCGGTGAACACCGGGCCGGAGTCCTTGCCCTTGGCCGAGACGTCGCGGTCGACGAACTCGATGACGGCCAGCGGGGCGTTGTCGCCGTAGCGGAAGCCGGCCTTCAGGACGCGGATGTAGCCGCCCTGACGGTCCTTGTAGCGGGGACCGATGGTGGCGAACAGCTTGCCGACTTGTTCGACGTCGCGGACGGTCGAGATGGCCTGACGGCGAGCGTGCAGGTCGCCGCGCTTGGCCAGGGTGACCAGCTTTTCGACGAACGGACGCAGTTCCTTGGCCTTGGGCAGGGTGGTGACGATCTGCTCGTGCTTGATCAGCGAGGCCGACATGTTGGCGAACATGGCGGTGCGGTGAGCGGACGTGCGACCGAGTTTACGGTGAGCCTTACCGTGACGCATTGTAGTGTCTCCTGGGCCGTGGCCCGCTGTCGCGCGAGGAAGAAGCGCGGATTGTCACCAATCCCAGCGGCGTCCCGGCCGGGTTCAGAACGAAGCGCCGGGGCCCTCCACCGCTGTTGCGGCTTCAAAAGGCCCAGGCCGCCCTGCGAGAGAGCGGCCCGGATTAAGCGCGGTACTCAGTACGTTTAGATCTGGTCTTCGAACTTCTTGGCCAGGTCTTCGATGTTTTCCGGCGGCCAGTTCGGCACGTCCATGCCCAGGTGCAGGCCCATGCCGGCCAGCACTTCCTTGATCTCGTTCAAGGACTTACGGCCGAAGTTCGGGGTGCGGAGCATCTCGGCTTCGGTCTTCTGGATCAGGTCGCCGATATAGACGATGTTGTCGTTCTTCAGGCAGTTGGCCGAGCGGACCGACAGTTCCAGTTCGTCCACCTTCTTCAGCAGGGCCGGGTTGAACGGCAGTTCCGGCTTGGCCTCGTCGGCGGTCTTGGCCTTGGGCTCTTCGAAGGTGATGAAGATCTGCAGCTGGTCTTGCAGGATGCGGGCGGCGTAGGCCACCGCGTCCACCGGCGTGACCGCGCCGTTGGTTTCCACTTCCAGGATCAGCTTGTCATAGTCCAGCGACTGGCCCTGGCGGGTCGGCTCGACGCGATAGGCGACGCGCTTGACCGGCGAGTACAGGGCGTCGACCGAGATCAGGCCGATCGGGGCGTCTTCCGGGCGGTTGCGGTCGGCCGGCACGTAGCCCTTGCCCGTGTTGACCGTGAACTCCATGCGCACCGAGGCGCCGTCGTCCAGCGTGCACAGCACGTGGTCGGGGTTCAGGATCTCGATGTCGGCCGGGGTTTCGATCTGACCCGCGGTGACCGGGCCGGGGCCCGTGGCGCGCAGGGTCATGCGCTTGGGGCCTTCGGCGTGCATGCGCACGGCCAGTTGCTTGATGTTCAGAACGATGTCGACGACGTCTTCGCGGACGCCTTCGAGCGAGGAGAATTCGTGTACGACGCCATCGATCTGGATGGCGGTGACGGCGGCGCCCTGAAGCGAGGAGAGCAGGACGCGGCGGAGAGCGTTGCCGAGCGTCACACCGAAGCCGCGTTCGAGCGGCTCAGCCACGATGCGAGCCTTGCGGGTCGCGTCGGCGCCAGTCTCGATCTGCGGCTTCTCAGGACGGATCAGCTCGTTCCAGTTTCTTTCGATCACGTGGTCGATCCCTTGAACGCGGCTCGCCGGCCGCGTTTGGCGCAGCCGGCGAAGGAGAATTGGGTCTAAAAAGTACTAGACGCGACGACGCTTGGGCGGACGGCAACCGTTGTGCGGGATCGGCGTCACGTCGCGGATGGTCGTGATGGTCATGCCGGCGGCCTGGAGGGCGCGCAGGGCCGACTCACGGCCCGAACCCGGACCCGACACGTTGACCTCAAGGGTCTTCACACCGTGCTCGGCGGCCTTCTTGCCCGCGTCTTCCGCAGCCATCTGAGCGGCGTACGGGGTCGACTTGCGCGAGCCCTTGAAGCCCATCATGCCGGCGCTCGACCAGGAGATGGTGTTCCCCTGGGCGTCGGTGATGGTGATCATGGTGTTGTTGAACGAGGCGTTCACGTGCGCCACGCCCGAGGTGATGTTCTTGCGTTCGCGCTTTTTAACGCGAGCCGGTTCCTTGGCCATCGTCAGGCTACCTTATTTCTTCTTGCCGGCGATCGGCTTGGCCGGACCCTTGCGGGTACGAGCATTCGTGTGCGTGCGCTGACCGCGGACCGGCAGGCCCTTACGGTGACGCAGGCCGCGATAGCAGGCCAGGTCCATCAGGCGCTTGATGTTCATCGAATTTTCGCGGCGCAGGTCGCCTTCGACGGTGAAGTCCTTGTCGATCGTTTCACGGATCGCGAGCACTTCGGCGTCGGTCAGCTGATTGACCCGGCGGGCGTCATCGATGCCCACCTTCGTGACGATGTCACGAGCGGACTTCTGGCCAATGCCATGAATGTACTGAAGCGCGATCAAAACGCGCTTGTTCGTCGGGATGTTGACGCCTGCAATACGGGCCACGTCTAATGTTCTCCTAGTCACGCACTAAAGACGCGAACGGCGCGCCCGGCCCGGTCTTTCGACCCAGTCCGGCGCGCACAGATCGCGCCCTTTCGCGGAAGCGCCCCGTTATAGGGATAGTTGCGCGTCCGTCAATGGCGGAATCCGCTCGATCGAGAGGATTCCAACGAAGTCTTAAGCCACGACCGAAAGCGCGGCGTCGATAGAGCTGGCCACCGCTTCCACGGTTCCCATGCCGTCGACCTCCGACAGCTTGCCCTGCTCCCGGTAGTACGGCAGCAGCGGCGCGGTGTCGGCGTTGTAGCGATCCAGGCGGTTCACGAAGGTTTCGGGATTGTCGTCCGACCGTCCCTGCTCGGCGTATCGCTTGGTGATCCGTTCGATCAGGGCGGGTTCGTCTACCTTGAGTCGGAGAACGGAGTCGATCTTCTGCCCTCGCTTGGCCAGCATGGAGTCCAGGGCCTGAGCCTGGGCCACCGTGCGCGGGAAGCCGTCGAAGATGGCGCCGCCGACCGCCTCGGCCTCGGCCAGGCGGTCCTCGATCAGGGCGATGACGATCTCGTCGGTGACCAGGTCGCCGCGATCCAGCACGCCCTTCACCTTCTGGCCGAGCTCGGACCCCGAGGCGATGGCGGCGCGGAGCATGTCGCCGGTCGACAGCTGGACCATGCCCCGCTGCTCGACCAGACGCTTGGCCTGGGTGCCCTTCCCCGCGCCGGGCGGACCGAACAGGATCAAGTTCATCAATGCGCTTCCTGCGTTTCCGCGAGTCTAACGCCCGCGCCCCGCTCAGACCTAGAGTGGGTTCGATAAAAACGGAAGCCGGTTTGTGACAAACCGGCTTCCGCATTCTGGCCTTCCGTCGCGCGCAAAGGGGTTTAGCGTCCCTTGCCGCCGCGCAGCTTCGACTTCTTGATCAGGCCCTCGTACTGGTGCGCCAGCAGGTGGGACTGGATCTGGGCGACGGTGTCCATGGTCACCGTCACCACGATCAGGATCGAGGTGCCGCCCAGGGCGAACTTGGTCGGGCCCATGCTGCTCATCAGCAGTTCGGGCAGGATGCAGACGGCGGTGATGTAGGCCGCGCCGATCACCGTCAGGCGGGTCAGGACGTAGTCCAGATATTCCGCCGTCCGCTTACCTGGCCGGATGCCCGGCATGAAGCCGCCGTACTTGCGCAGGTTCTCGGCCGTCTCGTCGGGATTGAACACGACCGAGGTGTAGAAGAACGAGAAGAAGATGATCAGGGTCGCGTAGAGCACCATGAACAGCGGCTGGCCGTGCTGCAGGGCGCCGACCACGGTCGGCAGCCATTGCAGCCAGTTGGGCAGGTTGGCCGTCGCCAGGAAGCCCATGGCGGTGGTCGGCAGCAGCAGCAGGCTGGAGGCGAAGATCGGCGGGATGACACCGGCGGTGTTCAGCTTCAGCGGGATGAACGAGGTGTCGCCGCCGATCATCCGGTTGCCTTGCTGGCGCTTGGGATAGTGCACCAGCAACCGGCGCTGCGAACGCTCGATGAAGACGATGAAGAAGATCACGGCCACGGCCAGCACGGCCACGGCGAACAGGGCGAAACCCGACATCGCGCCGGTCTGCACCTGGGTGAACATCTGCACCACGCCCAGCGGCAGGGCGGCCACGATGCCGGCGAAGATGATCAGCGACACGCCGTTGCCGACGCCCCGGCTGGTGATCTGCTCGCCCAGCCACATCAGGAACAGGGTGCCGCCGGTCAGGGCGACGACGGTCGAGATGATGAAGAAGACCGGGGCGATGCCGCCGACGATCATGTTGGGCTGGCTCTGCAGGCCCACGGCGATCGAGAACGACTGCACGATGGCCAGGATGACCGCCAGGTAGCGGGTGTACTGGTTGAGGGTCTTGCGGCCGGCTTCGCCGCCTTCCTTCTTCAGCTTCTCCCACGGCGGATACACCGAGCCCATCAGCTGCACGATGATCGAGGCGCTGATGTAGGGCATCACGTTCAGCGAGAACACGGCCATGCGCTGCACGGCCCCGCCCGAGAACATGTTGAACATGCCCAGGATGCCCTTCGACTGCTGCGAGAACGCGGCGGCGAAGGCTTCCGGATTGATCCCCGGGATCGGCACATAGGTGCCGAGCCGGTAGACAATCAGGGCGATGAGCGTGAACCAGATGCGCTTGTGAAGTTCGGTGGCCTTCTGGAAGGACCCGAAGTTCATGTTGGCTGCGAGTTGTTCGGCGGCCGAGGCCATTCAAATCCCCACGTCGAGAGCGCGCACCGCGTCCGCGGCCTTGGTCGCGCTCCAAGCATAAATCCGAGCCAGATCCGGATGGCGGTGAATCGCCGGGGCCGGATCAAGCCCGAGTACGGAGCCGTACATAGGTGAGGCTCGCCGCGATGTCACGGCGAGCCTCGTTATTCTGTCATCCCGGCGGGAAACGGCGGACCTGGCGGGGTCTCCCCCGCCCTATCCGCGATCCCGGCGACAGCGCCAGGGCGCCGGCCGGGATGACATTATGGCTTCAGGCTTCGGCTTGCGCCTTGGCCTTCTTGGTCACGGTCACCGAACCGCCGGCGGCTTCAACGGCCTTGATGGCCGCTTCGGTCGCCGAATAGACAGTCAGCTTCAGGGCGGTCTTGATCTCGCCCTTGCCCAGCAGCTTCACGCCGTCCAGTTCGCGGCGGATCACGCCGGCGGCGACCAGGTCAGCGGGGGCCAGCTCGGCGCCGGCCTTGAACTTGCCGGCGGCCACGGCCTGCTCCAGGCGCCACAGGTTCACTTCGGCGAACTCCAGGCGGAAGGGGTTGTTGAAGCCGCGCTTGGGCATGCGCATGTGCAGCGGCATCTGGCCGCCTTCGAAGCCGGCGATGGCCACGCCCGAGCGCGCCTTCTGGCCCTTCACGCCGCGACCACCGGTCTTGCCCTTGCCCGAACCCGGGCCGCGGCCGATGCGCATGCGGCCCTTGGTCGAGCCGGGCGCCGGAGCCAGTTCATTCAGCTTGGTCATGTGTGCCTCTCCTTGGAGATCTGCGCCTGGCCAGCGGCCAGACTCGGCTTTTGGAAACAAAGAAACTCAAACGAAAACCACCCCGGTTTTCACCGGGGTGGCGATTTCGACGTCTCGTAGCAGACCTACTCGACGATTTCCAGCAGGTGCTGGACCTTGCGGATCATGCCGCGCACCGAAGGGGTGTCTTCCAACTCGGACTCGCGGCCCAGCTTGTTGAGACCCAGGCCAGCGAGCGTGGCGCGCTGGACGGCGTTGCGGCGGATCGGGCTGCCGGTCTGGCGAACCTTCACGGTCTTGGTTTGCGTAGCCATGTCTTAGCCCTCGATGGCGTCCGGAGCCGAGGCTCCGTCGGCGCGGCGGCCGAGAATGTCGCCAACCTTCTTGCCGCGCTTGGCGGCGATCTGGCGGGGCGACGATTGAACCTTCAGGGCCTCGAACGTGGCGCGAACCATGTTGTACGGGTTCGAAGACCCCGTCGACTTGGCCACGACGTCCTGGACGCCCAGGGTTTCGAGAACCGCGCGCATCGGACCACCGGCGATGACGCCCGTGCCGGGAGGGGCGGCGCGCATCATGACCTTGCCAGCGCCCCAACGGCCGTAGCCGTCGTGGTGCAGGGTGCGCGACTCGCGGAGCGGGACGCGGACCATGGTCTTCTTGGCTTCTTCGGTCGCCTTGCGGATGGCTTCCGGCACTTCACGCGCCTTGCCATGACCGTAGCCGACGCGGCCCTTCTGGTCGCCGACGACCATCAGAGCGGCGAAGCTGAAGCGACGGCCGCCCTTAACGGTGGCGGCGACGCGGTTGATGTGGACGAGCTTTTCGACGATGTCGCTGTCGACCCGCTCCTCGGGGGCGTTGCGGTCGCGACGGTCCCGGCGTTGGCCGCCTTCACCGCGCTGTTGGTCACCACGAGCCATGATGTTTCCCTTAGAAGTTCAGGCCGGCTTCGCGCGCGGCGTCGGCCAGGGCTTTCACCCGTCCGTGGAAGATGTAGCCGCCGCGATCGAAGACGACGTCCTTGACGCCCTTTTCGATGGCGCGCTCGGCGACGAGCTTGCCGACCAGAGCGGCCGCGTCCTTGTCCGCGCCCTTGGCCGAACCTTCACCCTCGAGGGTGGAGGCCGAAGCCAGGGTCACGCCGCGTTCATCATCGATGACCTGGGCGTAGATGTTCTTGGACGAACGGAAGACCGACAGGCGCGGACGACCGTTGGACAGGGCCTTGAGGCGGGTGCGGGTGCGTTGGGCACGACGCACGGCGGATTCGCGAGGTGAGAGCGCCATGGCTTACTTCTTCTTGCCTTCCTTGCGGCGAACCTTCTCGCCAGCATACCGCACGCCCTTGCCCTTGTAGGGCTCCGGCGGACGAATGCGGCGGATCTTCGCGGCAATCTCGCCAACCGCCTGCTTGTCAGCGCCGGCGATCTTGATTTCGGTCTGCTTGGGCACCGCGAAGGTGACGCCGGCCGGAGCCTCGACGTCCACGTCGTGGGAGAAACCGAGCTGGATGGAGAGCGCGGTGCCCTTCATCGCGGCGCGGTAACCAACGCCCACCAGCTCGAGGGTTTCCTCGAAGCCCGTGGTGACGCCGTGCACCATGTTGGCGACCAGCGTGCGGGACAGACCCCACATCGACTTGGCGCGGGTGGATTCGTTCCGCGGGACCAGGGTCAGCTCTTCGCCTTCGACCTTGATCTCGATTTCTTCCGGAACCGTCCAGGAGAGTTGGCCCTTGGGCCCCTTCACCGACACCGTCTGGCCTTCGAGCGTCAGGGTGACGCCCTTGGGGATCGAGACGGCCTTCTTACCGATACGTGACATGCTCTTTCCCTCCCGCGCCTAGTAGACGCGGCAGAGGACTTCGCCACCGACATTAGCGTCGCGTGCGGCGGAGTCCGACATGACGCCCTTCGGCGTCGAAAGGATCGAGATGCCCAGGCCGTTCTTGATCGGCTTCAGGTCCTTGATCGACGAATAGACGCGACGGCCAGGCTTGGACACGCGGCTGATCTCGGCGATCACGGGCTCACCGTCAAAATACTTGAGCTCGATCTCGAATTCGGGGAACGCGCCGGGCTTCTCGACCAGCGAGTAGCCGCGGATGTAGCCTTCGTCGGCCAGCACGTCCAGGACGCGGGCGCGCAGCTTGGAAGCCGGCGTCGCGACCTTGGCGCGCTTGCGCGTGGCGGCGTTCTTGATGCGAGCGATCATATCGCTCAGGGGATCGTTCATCGACATCTGATCGTCCTCACCAGCTCGACTTGACGAGGCCGGGGATCTGCCCTTGCGAACCCAGTTCGCGCAGAGCAATCCGGCTCATCTTCAGCTTGCGATAGTAGGCGCGCGGGCGGCCGGTCACTTCGCAGCGGTTGCGAATGCGAACAGCCGACGAGCTGCGCGGAAGCTTCGCGAGCTTCAGGCGGGCTTCGAAGCGTTCTTCCAGCGGCAGGCTTTCGTCGTTGGCGATCGCCTTCAGCGCGGCGCGCTTGTCGGCGTATTGCTTGACGAGGGCCTTGACCGCGAGATTACGGTTAACGGCGCTTTTCTTGGCCATGGTGTGTTTCCCTGCCCGCTCTTAATTGGTGAACGGGAACTGGAATTCCTTCAGGAGAGCCTTGGCTTCCTGGTCGGTCTTCGCAGTGGTGCAGACGATGATGTCCATGCCCCAGATCTGTTCGATCTGGTCATAGTTGATTTCCGGGAACACCAGGTGCTCCTTCAGGCCCATGGCGTAGTTGCCACGGCCGTCGAAGCTCTTGCCGTTCAGGCCGCGGAAGTCCTTCACGCGCGGCAGCGCGATCGTGACCAGGCGGTCGAGGAATTCGTACATCCGGTCCTTGCGGAGGGTCACCTTGGCGCCGACCACCATGCCTTCGCGCAGCTTGAAGCCGGCGATCGACTTGCGGGCCTTCGTGGCGACCGGCTTCTGGCCAGCGATGGCCATCAGATCCTTCAGCGCGGTCTGGGCCTTCTTGGAGTCGGCCACGGCCTCGCCGATACCCATGTTCAGGACGATCTTGTCCAGCTTGGGGATCTGCATTTCGTTGGTGTAGCCGAACTGCTCCTTCATCGCGGCGCGGATGCGCGCGCGATATTCGGACTTCAGTCGCGGCTCGTAAGCTTGATCAACCATTGATCACCTCGCCCGTCGTCTTGGCGACGCGCACCTTCTTGTCGCCTTCGATCTTGAAGCCGACGCGGGTGGGCTTGCCGTTGGAATCGACCAGAGCCACGTTCGAGACGTGCAGGGTCGCTTCCTTGCTCTTGATGCCGCCTTGCGGATCAGCCTGTGTGGCCTTGGTGTGGCGTTGAACCAGGTTCACGCCTTGCACCAGGACGCGGTTCTCCTTGGGGAGAACCTGGGTCACGGCGCCTTGCTTGCCCTTGTCCTTGCCGGCCAGGACGACAACGCGGTCGCCCTTCTTAATCTTGGCAGCCATTACAGCACCTCGGGGGCGAGGGAGATGATCTTCATGTGGTTCTTGGCGCGCAGTTCACGGGGAACCGGGCCGAAGATCCGCGTGCCGACCGGCTCGCTCTGCTTGTTGACGATGACCGCGGCGTTCTTGTCGAAACGGATCAGCGACCCGTCCTTACGCTTCATGCCTTGGTTCACGCGAACGACGACGGCGCGGAGCACGTCGCCCTTCTTCACGCGGCCGCGCGGAATGGCTTCCTTCACGGACACGACGATCACGTCACCGACGCTGGCGTAGCGACGACCTGCGCCACCCAGCACCTTGATGCACATGACCCGGCGAGCGCCGGAGTTGTCGGCGACTTCCAGGTTAGTTTGCATCTGGATCATGGTTCAAACCTTCCAGATTAAGCCGAAGCCTTGGGAAGGACTTCCCAGGTCTTCAGCTTGGACTTCGGAGCGCACTCGATGATACGGGCCACTTCGCCCGCCTTGTACGCATTGCTCTCATCATGCGCGTGGTACTTCTTGGACCGACGCACGATCTTCTTCAGCAGCGGGTGAACGATGGTCCGTTCAACCTTGACCACTACGGTCTTGTCGCCCTTATCGGAGACGACAACCCCTTCGAGGATACGCTTGGGCATATCGTTCTCCTTAAGCCGCGGCCTTGGCGCGCAGCACGGTCTTGATGCGGGCGATTTCCTTGCGGATCTCGCCGACGCGGTGGGTCTTTTCCACCTGACCGGTCGCCGCCTGGAAGCGCAGGTTGAACTGCTCCTTCTTCAGGTTGAGCAGCTGCTCGGCGAGTTGGTCGGGAGTCATGCCCCGGATGTCTTGGATCTTGGTCATGCCGCTTCGGCCTCCAGAGCCGCACCAGCGTCGATGCGGGTGACGACGCGGGTACGGATCGGCAGCTTGGCGGCGCCAAGGCGCAGGGCTTCGCGCGCGATATCGTCCGGCACGCCGTCGATTTCGAACATGATGCGGCCCGGAGCCACGCGAGCGGCCCAGTGGTCCACGGCGCCCTTGCCCTTACCCATCCGCACTTCAGCCGGCTTGCCGGTGACCGGCACGTCCGGGAAGATACGGATCCAGACGCGGCCTTGACGCTTCATCTGGCGGGTGATGGCGCGACGAGCAGCTTCGATCTGGCGAGCCGTGATGCGCTCCGGCTCGACGGCCTTCAGGCCGTACGAACCGAAGTTCAGCAGGGTGCCGCCCTTCGAGGTGCCGTGGATACGGCCCTTGAACTGCTTGCGATACTTGGTTTTTTTCGGTGACAGCATAGCGCTCTATCCTTAGCCCCGATCGCGACGGCCGCGGTCGCCCCGGTCGGGACGATCGCCGCGCTCGCGTCCGCCACCTTCGCCGGCGGGACCGGATTCAGTGGCCAGACGCTTGTCGAGCGCCATCGGGTCATGCTCCAGCACTTCGCCTTTGAAGATCCAGGTCTTCACGCCGATGATGCCGTAGGTGGTCTTGGCTTCCGCGAAACCATAGTCGATGTCGGCCCGCAGGGTGTGGAGCGGCACGCGACCTTCGCGATACCATTCCATCCGCGCGATTTCCGCGCCGCCGAGGCGGCCCGACACGTTGATGCGGATGCCCTTGGCGCCGAGACGGACGGCCGATTGGATCGACCGCTTCATGGCGCGACGGAACGCGATACGACGCTCGAGCTGCTGGGCGATGGACTCGGCCACCAGCTGCGCATCGGTTTCGGGCTTGCGGATCTCGACGATGTTCAGGTGAACCTCGCCTTCCGTCATCACCGACAGGTCCTTGCGGAGCTTGTCGATGTCAGCGCCCTTCTTGCCGATGATGACGCCCGGACGGGCGGCATAGATCGTGACGCGGCACTTCTTGTGGGGACGCTCGATGATGATGCGCGAGACGCCGGCTTGATACAGGCGCTTCTTCAGCATCGCACGGACCGCGAGGTCCTGGTGCAGGAGCTTGCCGTACTGCTCGCCGTCGGCGAACCAACGGCTGTCCCAGGTACGGTTGACGCCGAGCCGCAGCCCGACCGGATTGACTTTCTGACCCATCAGGCGGCCTCACCCAGTTCGCGGACCACGATGGTGATCTCGGAGAACGGCTTTTCAACGCGCGTGGCCCGACCGCGAGCACGCGGCGAGAAGCGCTTCATCACCAGGTTCTTGCCCACATAGGCCTCGGCGACGACCAGCGAGTCGATGTCGAGGTTGTGGTTGTTCTCGGCGTTGGAGATGGCCGAGTACAGCGCCTTGCGGACGTCCTGAGCGATACGCTTGTGGCTGAATTCGAGCTCGTTCAGAGCGCGCTGGACGTTCAGGCCACGGATGGACTGAGCGACCAGGTTCAGCTTGCGGGCGCTGGTGCGCAAGGTGCGAACCTTGCACATCGCTTCATTGGCCGGCAGGCGGCGAGGTTGTTTAGCTTGGCTCATGGCCTACTTCCTCTTCGCCTTCTTGTCGGCGGCGTGGCCGGGGAAGTTCCGGGTGGGCGCGAACTCACCGAACTTCATGCCGACCATGTCTTCCGACACGGAGACGGGAACGTGCTTTTGACCGTTGTGCACGCCGAACACCAGGCCGACGAACTGCGGCATGATGGTCGAGCGGCGCGACCAGGTCTTGATGACGTCCTTGCGGCCCGACGCGAGAGCGGCGTCGGCCTTCTTCAGGAGGTACCCGTCGACGAACGGGCCTTTCCAGACGGAGCGGGTCATGGCTTAGCGGCCCTTTTTCGCTTTGTGGCGCGAACGGATGATGAACTTATCCGTGGCCTTGTTGACGCGGGTCTTGGCGCCCTTGGTCGGCTTACCAGCCGGGGTCACCGGGTGACGGCCGCCCGAGGTGCGGCCTTCACCACCGCCGTGCGGGTGGTCGACCGGGTTCATGGCGACGCCGCGGACGTGAGGACGACGGCCCATGTGACGAACGCGCCCGGCCTTGCCGAGGTTTTCGTTCATGTGGTCCGGGTTCGACACGGCGCCGACGGTGGCCATGCAGCTGTCCAGCACCATGCGCAGCTCGCCCGAGTTCAGGCGGATCTGGGCGTAGCCGGCGTCACGACCCACCAGCTGGGCGTAGGCGCCAGCCGAACGCGCGATCTGACCACCCTTGGCGGGCTTCAGCTCGACGTTGTGGATGATCGTGCCGATCGGCAGGGTGCGCAGCGGCGAGGCGTTGCCCGGCTTCACGTCGACCTTGTCGGCGGTGACGACTTCGTCGCCGGCCTTCAGGCGTTGCGGGGCCAGGATGTAGGCCAGCTCGCCGTCCTGATACTTGATCAGGGCGATGAAGGCGGTCCGGTTGGGATCGTACTCAAGGCGGACGACCGTGGCCGTGCCTTGCTTACGACGCTTGAAGTCGACCAGGCGGTAGAGGCGCTTGGCGCCGCCGCCGCGGAAGCGGACCGCGATGCGGCCGTTGCCGCCGCGACCGCCCGACTTGGTCAGACCTTCGACCAGCTTCTTTTCCGGGCGGCCCTTGTGGAGCTCGCTGCGGTCGATCAGCACCAGGCCGCGCTGGCCGGGGCTGGTCGGGTTAAAGTGCTTCAAGGCCATGTCTTAGAGCCCCGTCGTGATGTCGATCGACTGGCCGTCGGCCAGGGTCACGATGGCTTTTTTGACGTCGGAGCGGCGTCCGACGATGCCACGGAAGCGCTTGGTCTTGCCCTTGGTGACCAGGGTGTTGACCTTGGTGACCTTGACCTTGAACAGCTCTTCGACGGCGGCGGCAATTTCGTCCTTCGACGCATCGGCGGCCACGCGGAAGACGACCTTGTTCTGCTCGCTGAGCAGGGTGGCCTTCTCGGTGATCACCGGCGACAGGATCGTGTCGTAGTGGCGGGCGGTTGCGGCCATCAGGCGGCTTCCTTCTCAGCGAAACGGGCCGAGATCGCCTCGATCGCGTCCTTGGTCAGGACGAGCGTTTGGCGACGCAGCACGTCATAGACGTTCAGGCCGGCGTTCGGCAGCACGTCGATGTTCGGAATGTTGCGGGCGGCGAGCTTGAAGTTGCCGTCCACTTCCGGACCCGCGATGACCAGCGCGTTCTTCAGGCCGATCTTCTCGAAGTTGGCGCGCAGGGCGGCCGTCTTCGGATCGGTCAGAACGGCGCTGTCCAGCACGACCAGCGAACCGGACTTGGCCTTCGACGACAGCGCGTGGCGCAGAGCCATGGCGCGGATCTTCTTGGGCAGATCGAACGCGTGGCTACGGACGACAGGGCCGTGGGCCTTGGCGCCGCCGACGAACTGGGCCGCACGGCGCGAACCGTGACGGGCCGAGCCGGTGCCCTTTTGCTTGTACATCTTCTTGCCCGTACGAGAGACCTCGTTGCGGACCTGAATCTTGTGGTTCCCGGAGCGGCGCTTGGCCAGCTGCCAGGTGACGACGCGCTGCAGGATGTCGCCGCGGATGTCGGCGATGCCAAAGATGGCGTCGTCGAGATCAACGGAACCGGCCTTGCCGCCGTCCAGTTTGATGACGTCGAGTTTCATTAGCCTTCGCCCTCTTCGGTCGTCGCCGCGGGGGCTTCCTCAGCGGGGGTTTCAGCGGCGGCGGCCGGAGCCTCGCCAGCCTTGCGGAAGGCGCCCGGACGCGGCAGGTCGGCCGGAGCGGCCTTCTTGATCGCGTCGCGAACCTTGACGTACGAGCCTTCCGAGCCAGGGACGGCGCCCTTGACCAGGATCAGGCCGCGCTCGACGTCCACTTTCCAAACGGTGACGTTCAGGGTGGTGACGGTTTCCTGACCCAGGTGACCGGCCATCTTCTTGCCCGGGAACGTACGGCCCGGATCCTGGCGGTTGCCGGTCGAGCCGTGCGAACGGTGCGAGACCGAGACGCCGTGGGTGGCGCGCAGACCGCCGAAGTTCCAGCGCTTCATGGCGCCGGCGAAACCCTTACCGACGGTGATGCCTTGGATGTCCACCTTCTGGCCGGCGACGTAGTGGTCGGCGGTGAATTCCGCGCCCACGTCGATCAGAGCCGACTCTTCGACGCGGAATTCGGCGACGATCCGCTTGGGCTCGACCGAGTTCTTGGCGAAGTGGCCGCGCAGGGCCTTGGAGGTGTTCTTGGGCTTCTTGGCGCCGGCGCCGAGTTGCAGGGCGGTGTAACCGTCCTTCTCGACCGTGCGCTGGCCCGTGACCTGGCAACCATCCAGCGACAGGACGGTGACCGGGACGTGCTGTCCGGTTTCATCGAAGAAGCGGGTCATGCCCAGCTTCTTGGCGATCACGCCAGTACGATTAGCGGGGAGAGTCATCTGTTCGGCCCTCCTTACAGCTTGATTTCGACGTCGACGCCGGCCGACAGGTCGAGCTTCATCAGCGCGTCCACGGTCTGCGGAGTCGGATCAACGATGTCGAGGACGCGCTTGTGCGTACGGATCTCGAACTGCTCGCGCGACTTCTTGTCGACGTGCGGCGAGCGGTTGACGGTGAATTTCTCGATAAGCGTGGGCAGGGGGATCGGGCCCCGTACCGTCGCACCTGTGCGCTTGGCCGTATTGACGATCTCGCGCGTGGAATGATCCAACACGCGGTGATCGAAGGCCTTGAGCCGGATGCGGATGTTCTGACGATCCATATCGCTCGGTTTCCTAGTGGGCTGCGCCCGCGTCTCGAACCATTTCAAAGACCAACTCGGTCCCCGCGAGGGGTCCGAACGCAGCGTCCGCAAAACAAATAGGCCCCGGCGGTCACCCGCTAGGGCCGGTGACTGAAAACGACGCCCCAGAAGGCGCCGCCCGCAGTCGTTCGCGAACCGCGTTTAAGCCCGAAAGCTCACAGCCGGTCCAACAGAAGGGGGCTTTTACGTGTGTGAATCGGTTTCGTCAAGCGCTTCGGGGGCCGGTTTCGAAAGGGCTTCCACCGCCCCTCCCCCACCCCGCTTCTCCGTGCGTCACCGCGTCTCGGCTCCGGCCTGGTGTGCGGGTCGCATGTCGCCCCAGGGAGCAAGTCGCCCCCGGCAAGAGCTTGATGGCCAGCGACCGGAGGTCTTTGGGAAGTTAGTCTTCAATATAACAGTGTCGGGTGAAACAAGTTCGAACTATGGCGCATGAACATGAATGGGCGAGCGCGCGCGTTAGGCACGTTAAGCCGTCGGCGCAAGTGTCATAAAACTGCATCAATGCTCTAGCGACCGTTCCAACCGGTCTTGCCGCCTTGGGCGAAGCTCCATAGATCCGCCGCTCCTCGACGGACGAGCGGCCCTCCCCAAACGACCGCCCGCCGATCGAGGCCACACAGTAAGGGGATTACCCACTATGAAGACCCAACTCTTCGCCGCCGCCGCCGTCCTGGCGCTGGCCGTCTCGGCTCCCGCCTTCGCCCAGAACGTCGGCTCGATCGGCGCCGCGGTGAACTACGGCGACGTCAAGGCCACCGGCATCGACGCCGACGGCACCTCGGTGAAGGTCGACGGCAATGTCGCCATCCCGACCGGCGCCTGGACCGTCACCGTGAACGGCAATGTCTCGGTCAACGACAACGACATCAGCGACGAAACCGTCGCCTCGACCGCCGCTCACGCCACGACCCTGGTCGCCGGCGACACCGTGCGCGTCGGCGGCTTCGCCGCCCTGTCGCGTCCGTCGAACGACACCCTGTGGGCCGTCGGCGCCGAAGCCAGCAAGTACTTCGACAAGGTCACCCTGAACGGCCTGGTCGCCTATGGCCAGTCGAACGACCTGGACGCTGACCTGTACGCCGTGCGCGGCGAGGCCCGCTACTTCGTCTCGGACGACTTCCGTCTGGACGCCGGCGCCGGCTACTCCAAGCTGGACGCTGACGCCGGCCTGGAAGCCGACATCTGGGACGTCAATGTCGGCGGCGAATACAAGTTCGCCAACACCGGCTGGTCGACCTTCGGCAAGTACACCCACACCGAGTCCAAGGACCTGGCCGACCTGAACGCCGAAGCCGTGAAGGTCGGCTTCCGCTACACCTTCGGCGGCAGCCTGAAGACCCGCGACCGTTCGGGCGCCGACCTGATCGACGCCGACACCCTGTTCGGCTTCGGCGTCCGCTAACCCGCACGCCGTTCGCGATCAGCGGACAACGGAACGCCCCGGAGCTTCGGCTCCGGGGCGTTTCACTTTATATATATGCGCGAGCGCGGTTCGCCGAACCTCAGCGGGCGGGCGCGACCAGCCCCTGCTCCACCGGCGCCTCGCGATCCACCGACAGCACGCCGCCCGCCTCCTTCAGCTCCGCTGCCTGGATGACCGTCCGCTGGCCGTAATAGGGGTCGGCCTTGGCCTGCGGTTCGTGGGACTGGTGGACGAAATAATAGAGGAACGCCCTGCCCCCGCTGACCACCACGTCGGGGTGCTGGCCCATGCCGGTATCGGTGGCCTGGGTCCCCGGCTGCTCCAGCAGGCGGGTCGGTTGCAGGGTCCAGGTCGCGGCGTCGTCCGAGCGCAGCACGATCAGGCCCTTCCAGGCGTCGGCGACCATCCACCAGGCGTCCTTCCAGCGGAACACCTTGGGTCCCTCGGCGGCCATGTCGACCACGGGCTTGTCGCCGGCCGTCTTCCAATGGACGAGGTCAGGGCTTTCGACCGCCACGATCCGGCTGCCCCTGTGCTCGTCCTTGTACCAGAGGCGGTAGCGGTCGCCGACCTTGGCCACGCTGGCGTCGATCACCCGGTCCGAGCCCAGGTCCAGCCTGTCGCCGCAGGTCCAGGCCTTCAGGTCCTTGCTGGTCAGGTGGACGATCCGCGCGGTCGCCCCGGCCTCGCCCCAGCGATGGAAGACGCCGGGCACCACCGTCAGCCACATGTGGTAGACGCCGCCCTCGGCGTAGAGCTCCGGCGCCCACAGGGTCTGGCCGGTGCAGGCGGCGGGGATCTTCGCCACACCCTTGTAGGTCCAGGCCAAGCCGTCCCTGGACGTCGCCATGCCGATCGGCGTGGCGTGCACCCAGGCCACGTCCTTGGGGTCGGGGCTCTTCATCGTGGCCCGGCGATTGGTGTAGAACATCACCCATTCGCGATGGGCCTTGTCGAACACGATCGACACGTCGGCGGCGCCGTCGGTGACGGGATCGCGATAGAGCGGCTTGGGGGCCGCGGCTTGCGAAACAGCGGGCAGCGCCAATGCGCAAGCCAAGGCCAACACCTGCAGTTTCATGCCGCTCCCTCGATCCGAACACGGCCACGCCGCGAACGGTCAGAAAGAGCATTAACTCAGACTATTGTCATCCCGGAAGCCTCGCAGAGGCTGTCCGGGATCTCGAGGATCAGCGCGCCGGGCTCCTAGCGGCCGACGATCACCTGGCCCGAGCCGGCGACCGACTTCTGGATCGAGCCGTTGACCTTGGCGATGCGGACGTCGCCAGAGCCGGCGATGTGCGCATCGACCGTATCGGCCTCGCCGCCGAAATCGACGTTGCCCGAGCCCATGATGCTGACTTCGACCGAGCGCGAGCGGCCGCCGCTGATGGTCACGTCGCCGGAGCCGGCGATGTTGGCCTCAAGCTTGCCGGTGACGCTGGCGGCGGTGACGCCGCCCGAGCCGGCGATATTGACCTCCAGGTCGCCGCCGATCTCCTGGGTCTTCACGTCGCCCGAGCCGGCGATGTTGATCTCGGCCGAGCCGGCGCTGCCGGCCTTGGTGTCGCCCGAGCCGGCCTGATTCAGCTCGAATTTGCCCCTGACGTTGGCCACGGTCCAGTCGCCGCAGCCGGCGTTGGAGAGCTCCAGGTGGTCGGTGCGGCCGACGCTGCCGAACACCGCGCCGGCGGCCCCGACCTCGGCGTCCATCGGCACGCGAACCACGATCTGCGGGATGTCCTCCCACTTCACGTCGCCGACGCCGCGTACATGGATCACGGTCTTGCCCATCACCGTGTTGCAGCCGTTGATGCGGTTGCGGCGCAGGCCGCCGTCGACCGTCACGTCGGAGCCGTTCTTGCGGATGTCCAGCGGCAGACTCTTGTTGGTGGTCAGGAACTCGACCTTCACGTCGCCGCGCGCCTCGGGGACCACGACCACCCGGGCCACGGCGTCCTTGATCTTCACGGACGGATCGGCGGCGGCGGTTCCGGCGAAGCCCAGGGCGGCGGCCGCGGTGGCCAAGAGCAGAAGAGCGCGCATCGGTATTCCCTCGAAGCAAAGCGTTTGTTGAGGGAAGGCTAGCCGCGCCCTTATCGAGAAACGACTTAATTCGAGGTCATGACCCGATTGTCATGATCAGGCCGCAATCGAAGCGGCGCCGCTCGACCTCAGCCCGCGTGGGCCGCCAGCCGCACGGGAACCGACTTGTAAGCGGGCGTGCCGCTGCGGCGGTCGTGGTCCTCCAGCGCGACCAGCACATTGGCTTCGGGATAGTAGGCGGCCAGGCAGCCGCGCGGGATGTCGCGCTCGACAAGGGTGAAGCCGCGCACCGCCCGCCGCCCGGTGTCGTCGAACGCCGCGGTGAGGTCGATCCGGTCGCCGGCCTTCAGCCCTCGCGCGGCGATGTCGTCGGGATGGGCGAACACCACGTCGCGCCGGCCGAACACCCCCCGATAGCGGTCGTTCTGGCCATAGATGGTAGTATTGTACTGGTCGTGGCTGCGCAGGGTGGTCAGCAGCAGGACGTCGGCCTGGCCGCGCCTCGCGTCCTGCCCGTCGTGGCGATGGACCAGGAACTGGGCCTTGCCGCTGGGCGTCTTCCAGACCCGCTCGGACGGCGGGACCGGCAGGCGGAAGCCGCCCGGCTGGCGCACACGGGCGTTATAGTCAGCGAAGGCTTCGGGAAAGACCGCCTCGATCAGGTCGCGGATCTTGTCGTAATTGCCGGCTAGGCCCGGCCAGTCGACGACGTCGTCCGGGCCGAACAGCGCCGCCCCGATCCCTGCGATGATGGCGGGTTCGGACTTCAGCTGGTCCGAGGCCGGGGCGTTCAGCCCGCGCGAGGCGTGGACCATCGACATGGAGTCCTCGACCGTCACCGCCTGGCGGCCGCCGGCCTGGACGTCGATCTCGGTGCGCCCCAGGCACGGCAGCAGCAGGCTCTCGGCGCCGTGCAGCAGGTGCGTGCGGTTCAGCTTGGTAGCCACGTGGACGCTCAGCCCGACCTTCCGTATCGCCGCGAAGGTCCGGGTGGGGTCGGGCGCGGCGACCGCGAAATTGCCGCCCAGGCCGACGAACACCCGGATCTGGCCCGCCTCCATGGCGGCGATGGTCTCGACCACCGTGTGGCCGTGGTCGCGCGGCGACTTGAAGGCGAACACTCGGTCCATGGAGTCCAGGAACGCCGCCGAGGGCTTCTCCCAAATCCCGACCGTCCGGTCGCCCTGAACGTTGGAATGGCCTCGCAGCGGGCAGATCCCCGCCCCGGGACGGCCGATATTGCCCTTCAGCAGCAGCAGGTTGACCAGTTGCTGCACGGTGCTGGACGAGTTCCGGTGCTGGGTCAGGCCCATGCCGTAACAGAGGATCGTGGCCTTGGCGCCGGCATAGACGCGGGCCGCGTCCTCGATCTGCCCCCGGGACAGGCCCGAGCCAGCCTCGATCTCGTCCCAGGTCAGGCCCTCGACCACGGCCTTGACCATCTCGAAGCCCTCGGTGTGCTCGGCGATGAAGGCGCGGTCCAGGACCGCGCCTTGGCTTTCGGCGTCCAGGGCTAGCACAGCCTTCATGATCCCCTGCACGGCCAGGGCGTCGCCACCGATGGCGACCTGGTAGTAGGCCGAGGCGATCGGGGTCGAGGACAGGGTCGCCATCTCGACCGGATCCTGCGGCGCCGCGAACTTCTCCAGCGCCCGCTCCTTCAGCGGATTGAAAGCCAGGATGGTCGCCCCGCGCCGCGAGGCGTCGCGCAGGGTGGTCATCATCCGCGGATGGTTGGTGCCCGGATTGTGGCCGAAGCTGAGGATCAGGTCGGCATGATCGAAGTCCTCCAGGGTCACCGAGCCCTTGCCCATGCCGATCGAGTCCGGCAGGCCGACGCTGGTCGGCTCGTGGCACATGTTCGAGCAGTCGGGGAAATTGTTGGTCCCGACACGCCGGCCCAGGAGCTGGAACAGGAACGCCGCCTCGTTCGAGGCCCGGCCCGATGCGTAGAACTCGGCCTGGTCGGGATGGTCGAGCGTTCGCAGGGCGTCGGCCGTGCGCGCGAAGGCGTCGTCCCAGGCGATGGGCAGATAGCGGTCCGTCGCTTGGTCGTAGGCCATGGGATGGGTCAGCCGGCCCAGGTCCTCCAGGGCGTGGTCGCTCCAGGTCAGGAGCTCGGTGACGGTGTGGGCGGCGAACACCTCCGGCGTGGCGCGCTTGGACGTCGCCTCCCAGGCCACCGCCTTGGCCCCGTTCTCGCAGAACTCGAACGACGAGGTGTGCTTGGGATCGGGCCAGGCGCAACCGGGGCAGTCGAAGCCCTCCGGCTGGTTGGCGCGCAGCAGGGTCTTGCCGCCCTCGATCACCGTGGCCTGGTCGCTCAGCGCCCCGGCCACCGCCTTCAGCGCGCCCCAGCCGCCGGCGGCGTTGTCGTAGCGATGGATGCCGGGCACGCCGGCATTGGGTCTACGGTCGGCCATCACGCATACTCCGGCGCGGCGTCGAGCAAGCGCTCGGCATGTGCAAAAACGGTATGGCCGTCGGCGCGCGCCAGGGCCACCAGGGTCAAGCCCGACTCCTCGGCGCGGCGGATCGCCAGGTCGGTGGGCGCCGAGACCGCCACCAGGATCGAACAGCCCATCCGCACGGTCTTCTCGACCATCTCGAACGAGCAGCGGCTGGTGACCAGCACGAAGCCGCCTGATGCGTCGCGCCCCTGGCCCGCCATCGCCCCGGCCAACTTGTCCAGCGCGTTGTGACGGCCCACGTCCTCGCGGACCAAGATAAGCGCCCCCTCATCGTCCGCGAACGCCGCCGCGTGGGTGGCCCGGGTCAGGCGGCCCAGGGCCTGGACGTCGTCCAGGGCGTCGACCGCCCGCTGCACGGCCTGGTGCGACACCTTCGCCCCACCGTCCAGGCGCGGCAACGGCCGCACCGCATCGGCCAGGCGCTGCACGCCGCACAAGCCGCAGCTGGACCGTCCTTCCAGAGTGCGCGGCCGCGCCTTGCGCTGGAGCGTCCCGGGCTTGAGCCTGACGTCGGCCAGGACGCCAAGGTCGGTTTCGGTGACCTCGATCTCGAGAATATCCTCGGCGCGGGCCACCGCCTCGGTCAGGGTGAAGCCTCGCGCCAGGTCCGCGACGTCGTCGGGCGTGGCCATCAGCACGGTGTGCGGCCGGCCGTCGAACGACAGGCCCACGGCGACTTCCTGGGGCGTGGCGCGGGCGATGGTCTCGGACCCGGCCCCGACCCGCCATTGGACGGCGGAACGGCGTTGAGCGGCGGCTTTCGACATGGCCGAAGTCTACCGCCTGGCCATGCGCATCTCCAACCCTGATGCTTAGGAGAGGCTCACGACGGCAGGAACATTCAAAATCCGTCGCGCACGGCGGATGACCGCGCGACGATCCTGACGCACTCTAGGGCCATGGCCATCATCGACACCCGCCGCGACCAGATGTTTCCCATCCTTCAGCCGGAGGAGATCGACCGCATCCGCCGCTTCGGCGACATCGCCCACGCCAAGGCCGGCGCCGTGCTGGCCAAGGCCGGCGAGGTCTCGCCCGGAGTTATGGTGGTGCTGGAGGGCAGCGCCCGGGTCACCCGTCGCGACGCGATGGAGGAGACCCACCTGATCGCCGAGCACGGCCCCGGCGCCTTCATCGGGGAACTGGCCCAGCTGTCGAACCGTCCGTCGCTGGTCGACGTCCACGCCTTGACCGATCTGGAGGTGCTGCGGATCAAACCCGAGCGGCTGCGCGCGGTGCTGGTCGCCGAGGCCGAGCTGGGCGAGCGGATCATGCGGGCCCTGATCCTGCGCCGGGTCGGGCTGCTGGAAACCGGAGCCGGCGGCCCGGTGATCATCGGCCGGGCCGCCGACAGCGTGGTCATCCGCCTGTCCGGCTTCCTGGGTCGCAATGGCCATCCCTACCAGCATCTGGACCCCGACACCGTCGACTGCGCCAGGGTGCTGATCGAGCGGTTCTCGGTCGACGAGGCCGAGCTGCCGATCGTGCTCTGCCCCGGCGGCCAGCTGCTGCGCCACCCGTCCAACGCCGAGCTGGCCCGCTGCATCGGCATGGTCGGCGACCTGGATCCGGACCGCGTCTACGACGTGGCCGTGGTCGGCGCGGGCCCCGCGGGGCTGGCCACCGCGGTCTACGCCGCCTCCGAGGGCCTGTCGGTGCTGGTGCTCGACACCCGGGCGTTCGGCGGCCAGGCCGGGGCCTCGGCGCGGATCGAAAACTATCTGGGCTTCCCCACCGGCGTCTCCGGCATGGCCCTGATGGCCCGGGCCTACAACCAGGCCCAGAAGTTCGGCGCCAACCTGGCCATTCCCGATGAGGTGGCGAGCCTGGACTGCGATGGTGACGCCAACGAAAATGGGGGCCTCAGCGGCTATCACCTGAAACTGGTCAGCGGCGAGACCACCCAGGCCAAGACCGTGGTGATCGCCAGCGGGGCCCGCTATCGGCGGCTGGACGTGCCCAATCTCGACGCGTTCGAGGGCAGCAGCGTCCACTACTGGGCCTCGCCGCTCGAGGCCAAGCTGTGCGCGGGCCAGGAGGTGGCGCTGGTCGGGGCGGGCAACTCGGCCGGCCAGGCCGCCGTCTACCTGGCCAGCCAGGTCAAGAAGGTCTGGCTGGTGATCCGCGGCAGGAGCCTGGACGCCAGCATGTCGCGCTACCTGATCGACCGCATCAAGAGCCTGCCCAATATCGAGATCGTCACCCGCAACGCGATCGTCGAGCTGGAAGGCGAGGACGGCCAGCTGCGAGCGATCCGCCATCGCGACCTCGACACCGGCGAGGAGGGTCGCTGCGAGATCAGCCACCTGTTCCTGTTCATCGGCGCCGCACCGAACACCACCTGGCTGAGCGAATGTCGGGTGGAGCTGGACAACCATGGTTTCGTGCGCACTGGCCAGGACCTGGCGCCGGGCCATCCGTCCCTGCAGACCAGCCGCCACGGCGTGTTCGCGATCGGCGACGTGCGGGCGGGTTCGGTCAAGCGCGTGGCGGCGGCGGTCGGCGAAGGCGCCCAGGTGGTGGCCGCCATCCACGCCTATCTGGCCGAACCGGTGACGACGGCCTAAGGGTCAGGAAATGATGACGCCCTGGGCGGCGTCGAGGATCGCCGCATACTGACGCGGAAATCGTGCAAGATCCTGCTCGATCTCCGTCCGGCGGCGGTGGAGAAACCCAGGAACCTCGCGCAGGGTCTCCTGATAAGGGTCATTGTGTGAATAGAAGAGACAGCCGCCCAGAACCAAGGCGTGCACCTTTTTCCATTGGGCGATGTCGTCCCGCCGAGGCGCCTTGAACTTCCGTGACAGGCCTACCGCCGCGCCGCCGCAATGCGGGCAGGCCAGAACGGCCGCGCGCTCGAGAAAGTTGGAAGAAACGGTTCTCTTGAATGACCGCCGGCAACTAAAGCAGGCATAGGGAAAGCTCGCACGCCCCCAACCTTGATACTTCATCCAGGACATCGGCGGCGCCTCGTCGTTCTACTTTTGATTATTGTCGACCCGATCGGCGCCGACAAGCGGGCGCTCGAAGCGCTGCCTTGCAGCCGCCTCAAAGGCTATGCCTAGTACGTCTCAAATCAACCTGAGGCGCCCATGAAGACCTTGATCCTCACGGGCTTGGCGACCGCCCTTCTGCTGCCGACGTCGTCGGCCTGGGCCGCCCAGCCGACCTGCGCTGTCGCCAACTACGCCCAGCAGGCCCGTGCGCTGATAGCGCCCTACCTGGAGGCCGAGAGCTTCAGCGGATCGATCCTGGTGGCCAAGGACGGCGCGCCGGTGTGGCGCGAAAGCTTCGGCGCGGCCAACCGCGAATGGGACGTGGCCAACACCGCCGACACCAAGTTCCGCCTCGGCTCGATCACCAAGCAGTTCACCGCCACGGCGATCCTGCAACTGGTCGACCAGGGCAAGCTGTCGGTCGACGATCCGATCTCGAAATACTACGCCGACGCCCCGGCCGCCTGGTCGAAGGTGACGATCAAACACCTGCTGACCCATACCTCGGGGATCCCCAGCTACACCGCCCTGCCCGGCTTCTTCGAGAAGAACTCCAAGCTGCCGCTGACCCCCGAGGAGATCGTCAAGCTGACTCGGGACCTGCCGCTCGAATTCGAGCCGGGCGCGAAGTACAACTACGACAACACCGGCTACATCCTGCTCGGCTATGTGATCGAGAAGGTCTCGGGCGAAACCTACGCCGACTACCTGGCCAAGCACATCTTCACGCCGCTGGGCATGAAGGATACCGGCTACGACGTCTCCGGCGTGATCCTGCGCCATCGGGCCTCGGGCTACCAGGGCTCCAAGGAGGGCTGGAGGAACGCTGACTATCTGGACATGACCCTGCCCTATGCAGCCGGCTCGCTCTATTCCACGACCGGCGACCTGCTGATCTGGGACCGGGCCCTGGCCGACGGCAAGATCCTGACCCCGGCTTCGCGGCAGGCGATGTTTACCGACTATGGCCACGAATACGGGTTCGGCTGGCGGGTCGACACCGATGACGGCCACGCACGGGTCGGCCACGGCGGCGGGATCAACGGTTTTTCGACGGGCATCGCGCGCTACCTCAAGGACGGCGTCGTCGCCATCGTCCTGGCCAACTACAACGCGTCTCCCTCCAGCAGCATCTCCGACAATCTGGCGGGGCTGTGCGTGGGAACCTATCAGCCGCCCAAGGCGATCGCCCTGCCGGTCGCGACCCTCGACCGCTATGTCGGCGACTATGTCCTGTCGCCGACCTTCACCCTGACGATCAGCCGCCAGGGCGAGCAGTTGATCAGCCAGGGCACGAACCAAGGTCCTGTGCCGATCTACGCCAGCGCCCCGGGCGAGTTCTTCGCCAAGACGGTCAACGCCAAGATCAGCTTCACCCAGTCTGGAGACGCTCCGGCCACGGCGCTGGTGCTGCATCAGGGCGGTCGGGACCGGACGGCGCCGAGGGTGGAGGTTAAGCCCTAGGATTCTGCAGCTCACGCCGGCGCCCCCCTACGGGCCGCTTCGCGACCGTCTTCCCCCATAGGGGGAAGAGCCTCGCGCCTAAGGCTCCGCCCCCTTGCCGCGACAGACCGCGAAGCGGTCAGGTGGGGGCAAGTGGGGAGCCCCCAAAGCAAAAGGCCCCGGAGTTTCCTCCGGGGCCTTCGCATGTCTCAGCCGAAGCTAGATCGTTCGAGACTACTCGACGATCTTGGCGCGCCAGAAACGCATGCGTTTCTGGCCACTAAGCATGGTCGAGAAAATCGTTATTCAACGATTTTCGCGACGACGCCGGCGCCGACGGTGCGGCC